>SLFX01000025.1 GCA_007124045.1 Candidatus Delongbacteria bacterium
ACTCGTTCTTGCACCATTCTTCCGTGTTAAAAAATTCAATGTAGGAAAGGGTATCGTCGTCTCTGCGAAGTTCGATCTTATTGCGCAGCTTTTTCGATTTGTCGAATATCGTTCCGCCGTCTAAGTGATTGAGTATCTTATTGAATTCCGATTTGGAGAATGTTGTCTTATTGTGCTTTTCGAGCCGGGTCTTGAAGTTCGCCGTCAGGTCTTTTTCGTCATGTATTGAAACTCTCTCATAGCCCTGAATTTGCAGCTGCTCGATGAGTTTCTTCTCTAGTGTCGCTTCCGACTGAATGCACATAGGCTTTGGTTTTCCTTATTTGTAATTCAACAGACACCGTCTGTTGAATTCATTAGTTAAGTAAGGAATATATGTTTATTCGCATGTTTTGTCAAATTTCAGGAATGCTTAAATATCTGCAAATCTTTTTAACAAGCAGATCGGGAATCTCTTTATGCCTTGGTACGGCTTCGATATGACCAGTCTGGGGATTTATCCATAACGAATGACTTCGGCCTTCTCTTTTAAGATAGCATCCGTTTCTCCTAAGGTGCTTTATAAGGTCGTTTCTTTTCATCCGATTGCTACAACTTCCGACTGAGCAGTCTTTGGCACAGATCGCATAGTATCCTGCCTGTGATCTTCAAGGATAAGTTTAATCGCTTCAGACAGATTTTCAAGACATTCTTCTTTTGTTTTTCCCTGACCGTTGGCCCCGGGTATTTCTGCACAATAAGAGATGTACCAGTCTCCGTCCTGCTCTATTATAGCTGTAAACTCGTTGTGCATTTTTTTTCTCCCGTTTGTTATCTGCAATATAATAAATTTATCATCTTAAATCAATCCCAAACATGGTCCCGCTACAGTTTCTCGACTCTTTCTCCTTTCTTGACCCTGCGTTTTATTCCCCCATTTGTTGCCGCATCTGTTGCAGTACCGCAGATCTTTGTAATCATCGAAGAATTCTGTCGTTTTCTTAGCTCTCCGTTCGTAATAGTATGTTATGGTGTCGCTGGACTCTGATTTGCCCTTGAATTTATCCCAGGTTCCCCAGGAGACCTCTTTTGACTCTCCGAGGTATGCGGACCCTTTGTTCGAGGTCAGGTCCATTGCTCTGCAGGCGCTGCATTTGTTGTAGGTGATGTTCTTTCTTGCCCTGGCGATCCAGTAGCCGAAAGGCAGTGTGCATACTGCAAGATATGTCCAGAACCCGTTCGATGCGTTGTCGAAAAAGCTTGCGAGCGTGCCGGACCTGAATATTGCCGCCCATCCGAACTGATAACCAGATATGCTCAGCCACAAAATGAAGAAATAATAACCTATGATCAACATTATCTGATCTGTAAAGATCGATCCTTCCTTGTCTAATTTCGGGCAGTGGTCGCTTAAAAGTATGAAAGGGTGTAGGATAAATCTCGGTATTGAAAGGAATAGGAAAGATGTGAAAAGCGCTATGAGATAGTAAAGCCCCCACAGCAGTATTTTGACGAAGAAGTTCGTTTGCGTCCATTCCTCAAATTTGAGCTCGAACGATCCTTTTTGAACGGGAGCGTAGTAGAAAGCTGATTTTACGGGATTGTACAGAGGCGCTTTTCTGAGCAGTTGTGCGAAAGGCAGTTTGTCGGGAAAACTTCTCCCCCGCTCAAGGTCTGTTTCGAACGATACCGCTTTCCCGTCCGGCCCGAATTTTACGAATACTCCCTGATACTTCTGCTCCTTTGTTAATATCCCGATATGCCTGAAGTGAGCCTCTTTTGCGCCCTCATAATGCAAGACCGCTCCCGCCGGGCCGTAAATCTTCTCGATATCTTCAAGTTCCCTTCCGGTAATTCTTTCCGCGAACGCTTCGTACTCAGCCGGAAATCTGTATATCCTGCCTGTTGACGGTATTTTGCCGTAAAAACCGTAATAGATCTGAAATTCCGCGACATTGTAGGGCGTGGGTGTGGTCGAATAGATCAGTCCTCTTCTGCCGTCCTCAGTCTCGATCTCGGTAAATCTGGATTTGAGCATCAGTCCGCCCATTCCCCTGCGCCTCGTATCGTTGCCTTCCACATGGTAATTGATGATCCTGACCTTTTCTCCCGCTCTGACACTGTCTGTGGAGGTTTCCTGCTCTATACTGCTGAAAAGTTCAGCGTCGAAGTTGAGTACTCCGGTTTTCGCTCCCGATACTCTGCTGAAATGTATGTATCCCCTGTCGCCGTTCTCAGTTTCGATCTGAATAAAGTATCTTGCTGTCCTCGAAACCGGCTTTACCCTGTCGCCCGGCCTCAGTATTATCCCGCCCCGCGCTACTATGGAGTCTGCTTCAAAAGGGCTGAAATACAGCGGTGTTTCCTCGGCCATGATCCAGTCGTTCTCATCATATTCGAACGGTATGGTCTTAAAATCGCCGCGCATGAAAAACACAGTCAGTATAACAATTACCGCTCCGAGCATGACCGAAGCTTTGATAAGAAGTTTTTTGAAGTCAGGCACATATTTGTGCGCATTTCCGACAAGTTTTTTCATCTCCTCAAAACGCTCTTTGAGCTCAGGGTCATCAAGAGGTATTTTCTCTATTTCGGCAAGAATTTCCTCTGACCGTTTTATCTCCTTTACCGTAAAAGGCCACTTATAAAAATCATCCTCCTCTTCCGAAAGCCCCGACCAGAGATCGAATATTTCCTGCAGTTTTTCGCTTGCTCTTGAATTATTGTCATCCATTTACATGTGCCTGTTTTATTTCATAACTATTTCTTTCAATACCGCTCCGAATACAGACAAAAACACTTCCAGCTCATTTTCCCCGATCGTCAAAGGAGGAAGAAGCCTCAGTATGTTGCCGCAGGTCATATTGACCAGAATTCCGTTCTGCAAAAACAGACCGGGCAGCCTTTCCGAACCTTTAAGGATCTCAACGCCGGTCATCAGTCCGATACCGCTTATTCTTCCGATTAAATCAGGGTATTCTTCCTTCAGCTTCATCAGCCCTGCATGAAGTATTTGCCCCTTTGTGGTAACTGCATCTAAGAATCCGGAAGCTGTTATCTGCCTCACTGCCGCCAGTCCGGCTACGCATGATACGGGATTGCCGCCGAATGTTGATCCGTGTTCGCCCGGTCCCAGGATTTTTGAATATTTTTCTGATACGAGTAGTGCGCCCAGAGGAAGCCCTCCGCCGATCCCTTTTGCTGCAGCACAGATGTCGGGAACTATTCCGTAGTTCTCGAACGCAAAAAATTTCCCCGTTCTTCCCATCCCGGACTGGATCTCATCAATAAAAAGCAGTGCGCCTTCCCTTTCTGTCAACTCTCTCAGTCTTATTAAAAAGTTCCTGTCCGCGACATTAACTCCGCCCTGCCCCTGAATTGTTTCGATAACTACTCCGGCCGTATTTTTATCGATACGACTCAGACTTTCTCCGGAATTAAACGGAAGTCTCACGATACCCGGTACGGCAGTTTCTGTGTATACAGATGAAATGTCCGGTTCGGAAAGTGATGCCGAACCTGAAGTCCTGCCGTGGAAAGCTTTGGAAAAAACAATAATATCTTTTTTTCCTGTAATTGAAGAGTGCTTTCTTATTATTTTAAGCCCCGCCTCCATAGCTTCCGTGCCCGAATTGGTAAAAAACACACTCCCTGCAAATGTATTGCCGCATATCCATTCCGCGAGTTCCACAGCAGGTTCCGACCTGAAATAGTTGGAAATATGCATGTATCTGCCGGTCTGTTCCGTAACTGCCTTTTTTATGGCCCTGTTTCCGTGTCCCAGAACATTTACCCCCAGGCCGGAAAACATATCAAGGTAAGGTGTCTCACCATCGTATAGGTACGAACCTTCCGCCCGTGTAATATTAAGTTTTATCCTCTTATAAACGGGAATAAAATATTTGTCATAAACTTCCAATTCATGATCCTCTGTTTTGTCTGAAAAATAAGTTAAAATGCAGCTTTTTCAAAGCAAAATAAAATAATGCAGTTTTTTTTTCGTTAACACAGATGAAAGCAAACAAAAAAAGGAGAATCAAAATGAAAAAGATGATAACAGCGATAATACTGACGGGAGCCGTTCTGTTTACGGCTGCTGCTCAGGGACCGAATATGCGGGAAATGATGAGAGAAAAGGCGATGAGGGCAAGGCATCACCATCACGGACACATGCACGGTTTCAACAGAAAAATGATGGAACAGCTGGAAGTTACCGCTGAACAGAGAGATAAGATCGAAGCTGTCAGAGTCAGATTCCAAAAACAGATGATAGATCTGCAGGCGGAAATGAAAAAGCTCCGTATTGATAAAAGAACTGAAATGAATGCTCTGAATTTTTCAAAAGCAAAAAACATCAACAAACTTATGTCCGATAATATGCTGAAGATGAAGAACGCAAAAATTGACGAGATATCGGAAATGGTAAAGATACTGAACAAAGAGCAGACAGAAAAGTATAAAGAACTAAATTCCTCCGCAGGCAGAGCGGAAGGGATGAAGATGCGTAAAACGCACAAGAAACACTAACCTCACTCCTCCTCAAAAAGAAAAGAGCCTGAAATTTCAGGCTCTTTCTTTTTCTATATGTGGATAAACAGCACTCCTGCAAGTATGAGAAGATACCGCCAGTCCGGTTTTTCATAAGGTTTGTTCTTCATAAATGCTTTTGCACACATCAGAAGTATCAGTGACGACAATTTTGCAGCGCCTGAAAAACCGGGGTTTATAAGCAAAGAGTAGAGTGAAAAAAGAATAGCTGCAGAATAGATGATAACTGTGCAGGAACTGAATTTTAATGTCCTGAAAATAGTGTATATGATCTCTGCAGCTGCGGCGGTTATCAGAAGAAAAAGCACAATCAGTTCAGCTCTCAAGAATATCCTCCAGAGCTTCATGAACATCATTAACACTTATTCCGTTCATGCATCCAAAGTGTTTTTTAGGACATTTTTTTCTTCCGAAATGGGTACAAGGCCTGCATTTCAGGGCTCTGTTCTCAACGACCCTGTAATTTGTTGAATAGGGAAAGAAACCGAATTCTTCGGTGGTAGAACCGAATATTGCCACGATCTTTTTACCGAAGCATTCCGCCATATGCATTGGCCCGTTATCGTTTGTCACCACAGCGTCCGCGAATTTTATCACCGAAGCAGTCTCCTGAAGCGTGAGCCTGTCTGTAAGATCCGTTATTTTCCCTTCGGATCCGGCGGCAATATATTTTGATATTTTCGACTCGGCGGCTCCTTTGCCTATGATTATCACATTTCGGTTTTTGCTCTTTTCTCCAATTATTCTTTCTGCAAGCTGACGGAAATAATCCTCAGGCCACATCTTTGTGCTGTAACTCGCACCGGGTATCATAACAATGTAGTTTTTATTGTGCAGACCGTAATTTTCAACAGTTTTCACTTCAATATCTTTATCGAGTCCGAATCTTGGCCTGTAATTTCCCGGTGTTGGGATACCCGCCCTTTCCAGAGCTTTAAAATACATTTGAGTTACAGGCATGATCTCTTTGTATGCTTTTTTAAAATGAACGAGCATGAACCGGTCAAAAACACGCTTTTTGTAGGTAAAAACATTTTTCAGACCGTGAGACAGATAACGGGTCGAGCTGTTCTTGTGAAGATCGAATATCATATCATAGTTTGTTCTTTTTATCTCTCTCCGGATATTTTTAAGACCCTTTTTATCCTTAAAGACAAGAAGTCTTCTTATTACAGGATTTGTCGAAAGTGTTTCTTCAAATTTTTTATTGATCACCCAGTCAATTTCTGAACGGGGGAATTCACTTTTCAAAACATCAAGTACGGGTGTGGCAAGCAGCACATCCCCCATCGAGGAAAGGCGGAGTATAAGTATTTTCATCTTGCGGCCTGTCTTTTGTTTAAAAAAAATGCGACGGGATCCCCCGTCGCATTAGTACTATATTCGATACATCTATCTATATAGCTTTCACATCCTGAGCCTGAGGACCCTTGTCGTTCTCGATCACGCTGAACTCGACCTTCTGTCCGTCCTGCAGTGTCTTGAAGCCGTCGTTTTCAATTGCGGAATAATGAACGAATATGTCCTTTCCGCTGTCGGTTGTAATGAATCCGTATCCTTTTGAAGAATCGAACCACTTCACAGAACCAGTTTCGCGCTCTGTCATTTTGCTACCTCCTAATTAAATTTTTACTACGGACCGGATTCTTTTGAAAACACAATTTTCGCTACAGAAAAACGGACCGCCCACGGAACAATACCATGTGACGGGCAATTTAATACATAAAAATACTTTCCGCAACATAAATAACAAAAAAACGCTATAAAATTTTTTGATTGATTTTTCGGTTTTTATTGCTTAATTTATACACGAGGTTTCCGGACCTTACAAAAAAGGATTAAAAACAACCGTGGAGAAACCATGAAAAAAGTGATCCCCATGTTTTTATTTATTTTGTTTTTCGGGTTCATGTATTCCGAAGAAGAATCAGAGCTGGAAAGATACAGACGAATGCAGCGCGATGAAATACAGCAGTGGAGACAGGAAAGAGATGCTGAGCTTGACGCATACAGAGAAAGAGTTGAGCGAGACAGAAGAGAATGGCAGGAATATGTCAACAGCGTTAGAACTGTATGGGGTGAATACACAAACACGACACCGACTTTATGGGCCGACTACGGTAAGGACCTCCGGACTCTGAGCGTAGTCGATTTTGAGAACAATAAAGTGGAAGTTGCTGCGGTGATCGAAACGGACGACCCTGAAGAAGCCGAAAGACTGCTCAAACAGAAATTCAACGACCTTCTTAACGAGAAGGAGGAAGGTACGGGCAACAAGTTCATGGAAGGCCAGATTGCATTCGAAAAAGCCAGAGAAGAGAACGAAAGAAGGATAAGGGAGCTTCAGGAACAGCACACCAGAAGACAGGCCGAACTTCTCGACAGGGTCAGAGAACAGAACAGACAACTGGAGGCGCAAAGGCTGGAACTTGAAAAGAAAGCTGAAGCCGAACAGCGTGAAAGAGAGAGGAACAGAATACTTGAGGAAAAAAGAAGGACCGAGCAGAAACAGGCAGAGATAGCAAAAAAAGAGCGTGAAGAGCGAAGAAAACTTGAAGAAGAGAGAAGAAAGCAGGAGGAAAAACTGGTAAAAACAGTAGATACCTCAAACAGCGCTCAGTTCATAGAAAAAGCGGTCAGAGAAAATGTCCAGAAAGAAGTTATAATTGGAGAAGACGGCAGGGCGAGGACAAAATTCAGTATAACTCTTGAAATGGCACCGAATGCTATACAGAGAAGAGCAGAACAGTATATGGATCTGATCGTTGAATACAGCAATAAATATGACCTTGATGTATCGATCGTTCTTGCACTGATCCAAACCGAATCCGCATTCAACCCGAGAGCTTATTCAAGAAGACCTGACGGGACCCCGATGGCTATAGGACTTATGCAGATAATACCTTCACAGGCGGGAAGAGATGCCCACAAAGCTCTTTACGGCACTGACAGGATCGTTGAGACCGAATACTTATTCGACCCGGTCAACAACATGAAGATGGGTACATGGTATCTCAGATTTTTGTACAGATGGTGGGACAGGTATGAGAACAGATCTTTCGGAAGAACCAGCAGCCGTGTGAAAAATGAGTATCTCGCCATAGCATCATACAACCAGGGTATGGGTACCATCCTGAATAACGCGTACAGGGTTCACAACCTGATAGATAAATCCGACGAGGAAACTTTCAGAATACTTACTACTGAACCGAAAATACCTCTTGAAGGCAGGAATTATCTCCTTAAGATCGAAGAGAGAAAACATATTTACAGGAAGAACTAATGACTAATAAGCTTTTCATAACAGTACTCGCCCTTTTATCCGTATCAATATTACATTCGATCAGCTGGGAGATATCTCTTGAAGAAGCAAGGAAGAATGCCGAAAATGACCAGGCGCCGATTCTGATATATGTACATTCTCAGGACAACAGCAGCCTTCAGTTCAATATGCTTCTGGAAAGCGGAAGACTGAGCTTTCTCGAAAAGCATTTTTTATTCTTCAAAGCTGATGCATCCTCCGCGGAAGGGGAAGATATAATGTCCGTTTATGATCCGGGTTTCATGCCCTTTTTTATACTTGAGGAACATAACAGCGAAAGAAAGCATCTTATCGAACCGGTGGGCATATTTCCCGTTCATCTTTTTGATGCTCTTCACGAGATATACGGTTATATTTCATCGCATTTCCTTTCATCCAACAACTATACATCAGCATACATGGCCCTAAAACTTCTTGAAGATCTTCCTGAAGACTACAGTTCCGATATACTCAACACAATGAAGAGGATCGAACCTAATGTCAGAGACAGGCTGACTGTAAGGGAAAAAAACAGAAATGCTAAAACAGCTGAAACCTACCTCAGCATTGCCAATGAAAGCGCAGGTTCGGGCAACTACTCCAAAGCCAGCATGTATTATGAAAGGATCTTAGAACTCGCTCCCGGATCGCAGCAGGCACTCCAGGCAAGAAAAGCTTTGGAGGAAATCAAAGGAAATTAACCTGTAACTCCAAAATTACAATATTAACATAAAGGATCGGGTAAAATAATGAACTATGTTACCGAAGAGGGAATGAAAAAACTGGTTGAAAAACTGTACAACTATAAGCATGTTGAAAGGCAGATAATACTCAAAAGGGTAAACGAGGCGAGAAAGCTTGGAGATTTGCGTGAGAACGGAGATTTTAAAGCTGCCAAAGAGGATTTAACGAATATTGATATCAGGATAGCTGAACTCGAACATTATATAGCTAACAGCCAGATCATAAAAAAAAGCTCCAGGATCTCAAAAAAGATAAGGATCTTAAATAAGGTTAAGCTTAGAGATCACACCCGGAACAAGGATTTGGAATATACACTTGTTTCGCAGGCTGAAGCGGACCCTGTTGAGAAAAAGATATCTGCAGATTCCCCAATCGGAAAAGGGCTTTTGGGAAAAAAGAAAGGTGACAGATTCAAGATATCCATACCTATCGGAGATATCGAAGTAGAGATCATTGATATAGAATAGAACTTAACTGGAGCGGAAAAATGTCCGGTCATTCAAAATGGTCAACCATAAAGAGAAAAAAAGAAAAAGCAGACGCTGCAAAAGGTAAAATATTCACTAAACACCTGAAGGAGATAATGACGGCCTCAAAACTCGGAGGAAGTAATGAGGATGCCAATCCCCGTCTGAAAACAGCGATACTGAACGCCAGAGCCGCCAATGTGCCTGTTGACAATATAAACAGGGCAAGACTCAAGGGCGCCGGAGAACTTCCCGGTGTGACCTACGAGGATATTAACTATGAAGGATACGGTCCGGGCGGTGTTGCTGTGATCGTAGAGACAATGACAGATAATAAGGTCAGAACCGTAAGCGAAGTCAGGCATCTCTTTTCGAAATACGGCGGAAATCTGGGCGAAAACGGATCTGTCAGCTGGATGTTCAAAAAGATCGGTCAGATAATTATCGATGCCGGGGGTAATGACGAGGATGCCGTTTTAGAAGACGCACTCGAGGCCGGCGCAGAGGATATGGTAAAAGATGACGACAAATTTGTAGTCACCACATCCTACTCAGACTACCTTTCTGTATGCGAACTTCTTGAAAAAAAGTATAAATTCGAGTCCAGCGAAGTAACTATGGTCGCCGGCAACAGCGTTAAGGTACCTTCCGATAAAGTTAAAAGTCTGGTCACTTTACTGGACGCTCTGGAGGATCTTGATGATGTTGAGGGGGTTTACAACAACGCTGAATTCGATGATGCCGATATGGAGAACCTCTAGAATATGAGAGTTATCGGAATAGATCCGGGCATATCATGCACGGGTTACGCTGTAGTTGAATGCGGTGAAAGCGAAGGTGTTTCTCTTGTTGAACTGGGAGTAATAAGAACCTCGCCTAAAGCTGCGCTGGCCGACAGACTGGTAACCATATATGAAGGTATTAACGAAGTAATACTGAACCTCTCGCCTGAGCATTTTGCAATAGAATCCGTCTTTGTGGGAAAAAACATTCAGTCCGCGCTCAAGCTCGGACACGCAAGGGGTGCGGCGATAATCGCCGGTGCAAAGAACGGCCTTGTTGTCAGTGAGTACTCGCCCCGTGAAGTCAAACAGAACATTACAGGGAACGGAAATGCCTCAAAAGAGCAGGTCCAGTTCATGATTAAATCCATACTCAAACTTAATGAACTCCGCTGCCCCGATGACGCTTCGGACGCTGCAGCAGTCGCTTATTCATATATACAGGGCTACAAATTCGGCCGTATGACAAAAGCTGAGGACAGATAATGATAGAAATGCTTTCTGGTAAAATAGTTTTAAAAACACCGGGAAAAGTAATAATAGAATGCGGAGGCGTAGGTTATTCCGCGTCAATTTCATCGTTCTCTTATTCGGCTATCGGTAATTTGGGTGAAGACCAGATCCTGCATACTGTTATGAGAGTCAGGGAAGACGATATTTCTCTTTTCGGATTTGCCGAAATTAAAGAAAAAGAACTTTTCTTAATACTAAGCTCTGTATCAGGCATAGGGTCGAAAACAGCCATTCAGCTTTTATCTGAAATCAAATACGACAGACTTCTTAATGCCATAGTCACAAAAGATTCGGCACTGATATCCCAGGCTCACGGCATAGGGAAGAAAACTGCTCAAAAAATAGTATTTGAACTTAAGGATAAATTCGGCAAAGGAGGAGAGGATCTCTCCGATACGGGACTAACCTCAAATGCAGGCAGCAGCAGTGAAGCTGTAGCTGCTCTTGTAAGTCTCGGTTACAAAAATGCGGATGCCGTTTCTGCCGTCTCATCCGTAATGAAAGATGAAGCCGCAGATATTTCCGCTCAGGATATTATAAAAGCTGTTTTGCAGAAACGGATGAAGAACTGACCCGTTTATTAATTCTGCCCGCGGGCGGCAAGCTCTTTTCTTACCTCATCCGAAGTATATCCCTTTCCCGAACAGGCAAGCTGCTCCACACTCCCCTCAAAAACTATTTTTCCTCCTGACGGACCGCCGTCGGGACCCAGATCGATCACATGATCGCAGTTAACGATCACATCAAGATTATGCTCTATGATAATGACGGTGCTGTTTCCGTCTCTCAGCTCTTTTATAACATTCAGAAAGTGCTGAATGTCCAGAAAATGAAGACCGGTTGTAGGTTCATCCAGTATGTAAACGGTTCCTGCCCTTCTGGTTTTGGAAAGTTCTCTGGCCAGTTTTATCCTCTGTGCCTCGCCACCGGAAAGAGTAGTTGACTGCTGTCCGAGCTTAATATAGCCCATACCTACTCTCATAAGCGTTTCAAGCTTGTTTTTTAAAGCGGGAATATTTTTAAAAAATTCATATGCCTCCTGAACATCCATCTCGAGTATTTCGCTGATGTTCTTCTCTTTGAAGGTAACTTCCAGTGTTTCGCCGCTGTACCTCTTTCCTTTGCAGACATCGCATTCGACATATACATCTGCCAGAAAATGCATTTCGATCTTAATAACACCGCTTCCCTGACATTTTTCGCACCTGCCGCCCTTTACATTGAAACTGAAACGGGATTTTGTGTAACCCCGCATTCTGGAGAGTTTGGTTTTGGCCATTATATCCCTTATATGATCGAAAGCGCCGATATATGTAGCAGGATTTGACCTTGGCGTTTTGCCGATAGGACTCTGATCTATCTTTATCAGTCTCACAACGGGCGAAGGATCTTTTGTACCTGAACTGTCTTCAAAATATACCCTGTCGTAGTGATAATCCGATTTTAAAGTCCCCATATCCTTTAATTCCTCTCTATTCGAGGCCAGTGTTTTCAGGGCATTATATAAAGTATCCATCACAAGACTGCTCTTCCCCGCCCCGGACACACCTGTCACTACAGTGATCATATTTTGCGGGAATTTTACGGTCAGATCCTTCAGATTATTTGTTCTGCATCCTGTGACAACAATGTTTCCGAAGGCCTCAGAATCGCTTTTGTCAATATGGACACACTGTCTTCTGAAAACATAGTCGGAAGTATGAGTAAACGCTTTTTTTAATCCTTTGAAAGGACCGGAGTAAACTATCTCGCCTCCGTATATACCTGCCTCCTTCCCGAAGTCAACTATGGTTTCCCCCGACTCTATAGTCTCTCTGTCGTGCTCGACAACAATTACAGTGTTGCCTCTTTCCTTTAACCTGATAAGATTCTGAAGAAGCCTCTGGTTATCTTTCTGATGAAGTCCTATACTTGGTTCGTCAAGCACATAAATGACACCGGTAAGGCCGCTGGCGATCTGACTGGCCAGCCTGATCCGCTGTGATTCGCCTCCCGAAAGACTTCTCGCATTTCTGTCCAGAGTAAGATATTTAAGGCCGACATTTACCAGAAAACCCAGCCTTTCATACATTTCTTTCAAGAGTTCTTTGACAATAAAATTCTCTTTTTCGGTCAGGTTTTCCGGAAGATTTTTTATAAAGTCAAGCAGCTTGTCTATCTCGAGAGTGCTGATCTCGTTGACAGTTTTCCCGTTTACACGCACCGCCAGCGATTCTTTCCTCAGCCTTTTACCTCCGCATGAACTGCATTCAGCGTCAGTCATAAATACTTCATAATACTGTCTGGCCATATTGGAAGATGTTTCCTTGTAACGCCTTTCAATTATATTCGCAAGACCCTCATATGATGTTTTAAAAACGCCTTTGAAAGTCCTGGACTCATAATTGACCGTCATCTTTTTTCTGCTTCCGTACATTATTGCCCTTACGATCTCTTCACTCAGTTTGTTGAAAGGCGTTTTCGGATCAGCACCGTATGACTCGATTATACTTTTTATCTTTCTGAACTCGATATTCTGTCCCTGAATGAAAGGTATTGCACCTTCGGAAATACTTCTTCCGGGGTATTTTACAAGCTTATTAATATCTACACGCTTGAAGAATCCGAGTCCGTGGCAGTCGGGGCACATGCCGGCGGGAGTATTGAAAGAGAATGAATTGGGAGAAAGATCGGGATAGCTTATTGCGCATTTCTGACAGTAACTCTTTTCGCTGTAAAGTGTTTCATTGCCTGTATCAATGTCTTTGATTATAATATTTCCGCCGGAAAGCTTCAGTCCCGTTTCGACAGCTTCCGAAAGTCTGCTTTTTATATCCGGGCTGTTTTTTAATCTGTCGATCGTAACATGGAGTTTATGGAATTTTTTGTCGTCTATCTTAATTTCATCATCAAAAGTGAACTCTTCACCGTCTATTATAATACGGAAATATCCTTCAGCTTTCAGGTAGTCGAGCTGGTTCTTCAGATTTCCCTTCTGCCTTTCAATATAGGGTGAAACAACTGAAAACTTATCCCCTTCTTTTTTGTTTTTTAAAACATCATTCACCATCTCGTCAACTGTAACAGAACTTACCATCCCTCCACAGGAGTAACAGTACTGACGGCCTATTCTGGCGAACATCATCCTTACAAAATCGAAAATCTCTGTTACCGTTCCCACCGTCGATCTGGGATTAGATGATGATGTTTTCTGTTCAATGGAAATGGCCGGTGAAAGCCCCTCGATAGAGTCTATCCTCGGCTTTTTCATCACTCCCAGAAACTGTTTCGTATAGTTCGAAAGAGATTCGACATACCTTCTCTGTCCCTCTGTATATATCGTGTCGAAAGCGAGCGATGACTTTCCTGAACCGCTTATCCCCGTAAAAACAATCAGCCTGCTCTTTTCAAGCTCAAGGTCAACATGCTTTAAGTTATGCTCGCATGCTCCTCTTATTATAAGTTTATCACCTTCCATTTACACACCCGTAATTAAACGCCTAAATATACTCCAAAAAACCGTTAATATAAAGATATATTTGACTGCTATATGGCAGCCAAATCACATTAACCGTGCGTAAAACTTGACAAATCGTAAAAAACTGATTATATTAACACTGAGATTTATATATTTTTCAGAAAAGTCCTTCCGGACAAAGGAGGTATGTATGAACAGACTTTTAATGCTGGTCCTAGTCGCGGCCCTCTCCGCAACTTTTGCATCCGACTCCGCAGTCAGCCGGGATAACAGACAGATACAGGGCTTCAGAATGATAATGACCGATGACCGGGGACTTCCGCTTGAAGACGGAATTTACGATATCACTATAAGAGTCTATGACAAACCTGACGGAGGAACTCTTATTGATGAGATGTCTGCATCTGCCGAATCGAAGAGGGGTGTATGTGTGATCTGCGAAGATTATCTGAATAAACTTTTATCACAGGGTCATAGGGAGGTTTGGATATCACTTAAGGTGAATGAATATCCCCTGCCCCGCTTTAGAACAAGAGTGTTCCTTGACCGTACGAGATAGTTTTTTAAAGAGATTTTCTGTTTATTTTTCCGGATGCGGTCAGGGGCAGTTCTTTAACGAACCTGATGAACTTCGGTATCATATTTTCAGAAATTCTTTCTGCAAGTTCTTTTCGTATTTCTGATCCGTCGCTATGCGACTCAGAAACTATATATGCAGCAAGCTCCGTTTCTCCAAAAATGTTTTTTTCGCCCCTCACCATACATGAAGTTACCCCTTTAAGCCGGAGTATTTCCGCCTCTATAGCTCCGGGTTCTATTCTGTCGCCGGCGATCTTTATCTGATCGTCAGCGCGTCCCGCAAACTCTATACTTCCGTCAGGCAGTCTTTTACAGATATCTCCCGTCCGGTACACCCTGATCGCCCCTTCAGGTTTATTGTACCAGTAATAAACTCTGCAGTCGGAAGGATCCCACCATACGAATCTCTCAGCAGTCAAAAGAGGTCTGTTTAGATATCCCTCAGCCAGATTTTTTCCGGACACTATAAGTTCGCCGGGAACTCCTATAGGATTCAATTCCATTCTTCCGTTAACAATAAACACCTTCGTATTTATAACCGGTTTACCTATAACAGAACAGTCGTGATCTGTTTGTTTTATTCCGCTGATAAGCTCATTCTGTTTCTCCAGACCGAAAGTGTCAACATCACTGCGGTCGTTTAAGAGATCGGCTGCAATAAGTATCTGGTCGTTCAGATTCGCAATAAGATGTTCAAGACCCGTCAGAGGATTCGAGATAACCACCCTGAAAACAACTATTTCTGTTCCTGAACCGTAACGGGTATTATAGAGTACTGTTTTTGAAACAAATGTTTTACCGATCCTGAACTGTTCTTTCTGTATCTGGTCATTAATCTCGTTTATTTTCCTGTTCGCTTCTTCTGATACGATTCCCCTCTTAATATCTTGTCTGTATCCGGCGGGAATATAACGGTAGTTCACTATATTCATTACCGGTTCGACGATGAGTTCAAAGGCCCGGAGTGTTTTTATGATGGATGCGAAAGCCTGAGCCTTCTCAATACCCGTATTTATTAAATACTCCAGACCGTATTTTCCAAAAATATGAAGTGCTGAATGAAGAAGAAGAGATGTAGCCGCCCTTGAACCCTCTATACTGAACCTTCCGGTATCAAAAGACCCCGGCTGAGACTGATATCTCGCTGTTACCTGAATGTATTTTAATATGGAAGGATCCCTGAACAGACACATGCTGACACCCTGGGGAAGATAGAACTGCTTGTGGCCGCATATTGTTACCGAATCCGCATTCTCTATACCGCCGAGAAGATGGGAATATTTATCGGAAAAAACTATCGGTCCGCCCCATGCGGCATCTATGTGAAAATGGATCCCGTACTTTTGTGCAACTTCGGCCATTTTTTCAAGCGGATCAGCCTGACCGGTCTCTGTAGCTCCCGCGATACCGACCAGAGCTATAATAAAAAGCTTTTTCTCTCTGCATTCGATGATCGTCTTTTCCAGAATATCTATATCAATACCGCCGTCAGGATCACTTTTTACATATGCTATACTGTCTTTGGCGAACCCGAGAACTGACGCAGCCTTGTTCATAGAATAATGCATCAGCTCAGAACCAATGATAACAGCGTCTCTGTAACCTTTTGCACACAATGCTCTGTAAACGCTTCCCCCGCATTCTTCGTTTTTAAAAACCCCGCTGTTCCTGGCGGCAAGAAGAGATGTGATGTTGGCGACAGTACCGCATGATGTAAAAACGCCGTAGTTAAGATCTGGGTCGGTAAATGTCTCCTGATAGAATGAAGACGGTTTTCTGAATATTTTACGGTGAAGCATTCCGAGTGTCTGTTTTTCGATTGCCGTTAAAGACTTCGATGTCTCAAGTTTCACAAGATTCTGATTAAGCATAGAGATAAAAAGGCTCATTTCATGAAGATAAAGAGGAAGAGTAGATGTCATATGACCGGTAAAATACGGGGATGCAGTATCTATAGTATAAGGAAGTATATCCTTTCCGAGTGTTTCGTAATAATCCTCCACAGAAGACGGAAAAGCAGGCAGTCTTGTATCGCTGAAACTCTTCAGAAGTGAAGTAAAATCCACATTTCCGCTGGTATAATTTCCGCTTTTACGGAAGTTTACGCTCTCCATTATTTTATCATAGACCGGACTACTGTAAAAATATTTTATACTGCTGTTGTTCTTTCCGATTATAACACCGTGCCAGGTAACATCTGCACTGACTTCTGATGAACCGTAAATGTTTATCAGTGATGATTCGGGAAGTATGTTTTTAAAAGCATAAATCGTTTCAGCCGGCAGATGCTCCCCGCTGGAAAACACATACCTGAGAGACCTTAGATTTTTTAATTTTTCTTCGTTAATGCCCAGAATTTTTCTCAACCTTGTCGGAACAAGCGTGATCCTTGTGACTTTATTTTCGTTCACCAGATCACTCAGTACTCCGTTATCTTTTCCCTGCTCAGGTGCAACAACGGAAGGTGTCTTTTTCAGCAAAGGAGAGAATATCTCTGCACAGTGGTCAACAAAAGATAACGGGGTGATCAATATACAGACATCGTCTTTCTCGTAAGGAAAACACATCCATCCCCAGCGGAGTCTGTTTAAAATACCTCTCTGGGTCAAAAGAACTCCCTTGGGTTCGCCTGTGGATCCCGAGGTGTATACGATGCAGGCGTTCTTATGATAACATCTCTCATTCTGCATCTTTTCCGGTCCCGAGCAGTCCTGATTCTCTTCTCCGGTTATCACAAATTTTGCGGATGAATCCTCAATTATCTTTTTTTTCCGAATATCAGGCAGATCCGGGTCAAGTATAAGATATGTGCATCCTGCCCGCAAAATGCCCAGTATCCCGTAAACTGCCTCAAGGTAACTTTTCGGACTTAAAGCAACAATATCTCCGGGGAACACTTGTTTTGACAAAATATATAAAGCCGTCTTTTCGGACCTTTCTTTTATGACAGAATAAGAGATGCTTTTTCCGTCCGAAACAAGTGCTGTTTTTTCAGGACAGTCCGACGCAACCGCATCAAAAAGTTCTACAATACTTTCGGTTTCCGGCTCTGCGATTAGCTCGCTTTCGTTGAATTCATATATTATTTTCTGTCTGTCCGAAAGACTTATTTTTTCTGTTCCGTATATATCAACGAAATCTCTGTCTGGTAATTCAGCTTCGTCCTCATTCCTGAAAACCGCCCTGTACTGCAGTGGCGAGAGTTTTTTGTATGAATTCTCTGTGATTCTCAGACCTTCTACTGCAGACAGTTCTTTTTCTATCTCAGGGATCAATGACGGATCTGTAGGTGTAAAGAAGAATTCGGCGGCACTCAAACGGGTGATAAGCCCGCCGTATGGCATGTGCCATTGGCTGATAAGTTTCTTTC
Source organism: Candidatus Delongbacteria bacterium (assembly GCA_007124045.1). Classification (GTDB taxonomy): domain Bacteria; phylum UBA4055; class UBA4055; order UBA4055; family UBA4055; genus SLFX01. The sequence goes on from SLFX01000025.1 coordinate 17,741, forward strand.
CTGCCTTTAATTCTTCAAAAATATTTTTTACCCTGTCTGTTTCCGGAACGATCATGAAACTGGACTCTCCTTTTTTCGTAAATATAATCGTATTTTGCGTTTCTTACAACATAAATATGTTGAAGGATTTGTTTTTTATGTTTAAATTTACCCTATGAAAAAATTTGAAATGATAACTCTACTTGGGCCGACCGCCACAGGCAAGACAAAACTTGCGGTCTGTCTGGCGGAAAAACTCAAAGGCGAGATTATTTCCGCCGATTCAAGGCAGGTTTACCGCGGAATGACTATCGGCACAGGCAAGGATATTGAGGACTATACAGTGAACGGGAAAAACATTCCTTATCATCTTGTTGATATCTGCGATGCCGGCGAAGAATATAATGTCTTCAGGTTCAAACAGGATTTTGAAAGAACGCACAAAGACATAATTGACCGGAACAAAATTCCTGTCCTTTGCGGAGGTTCGGGACTTTATATTGAAGCTGTTCTGAAAGACTATAAACTCATAAATGTTCCGCCCGACAAAAAACTCAGAGAAAAACTTGAGCCGAAAACCGATGAGGAACTTACCGGAATACTAATAAGCCTGACCGCACTTCATAACATTTCGGACACATCGAACAGAAAAAGGCTTATAAGGGCGATCGAGATCGCCTCTTTTCAGAAAAACAACCCGAGAGAAAAAAATACTTCCGGAATAAGATCTGTAATTCTGGGCATCCGTTTTGAACGAAATATCCTGAAACAAAGAATAACTGAAAGACTTAAAAACAGATTGAATGAAGGCATGATCGCAGAAGCCGAGGAACTGCTTAGCAGAGGAGTGTCGAAAGAGAAACTGATCTATTACGGTCTCGAATACAAGTATCTTGCCGAATATCTTGACGGTCAGTACAATTACAATGATATGTTCCAGAAACTCAATTCCGCGATCCACAGATTTTCGAAACGGCAGATGACATGGTTCCGTAAAATGGAAAGAGACGGGTTTGAAATAAACTGGATAGAAGGCGAACTGAGCGACGATAAAAAGCTCGCTGCGGCACTGGATATAATAAAGGGATCGGGTATCAGCCCCTGAATTTGCTGATAAGTCCGAATATAAGCACAAATCCTACCATTACCGGAATTAAATAGGTTATGAGAACATCATACCATTTGCCGATTTTTATCATTCCTGGTGCTGAATTCGCGAATTCCCTCACCGAACGCGCCTTCCATTTTATTCCTACAAAAAGGGCCATAAGCAAACCTCCGAGCGGCAGAGTGATCTCCGAAGCTATAAGATCGTAGGTATCAAGAATATCCAGTCCGAAAAAGGACACCCCGCTCAAAAGACTGTATCCGAGAGTTGCAGGAATACCCAGCAGGAATATCACTCCTCCGAGCATAAGTGCCGCTTTCTTTCTGCTCCATCCTTTCTCGTCCACAACCCACGCAACAACGACTTCAAGGAGTGAGATGGCGGAAGTCACAGCGGCCACTGAAAGCAGAATAAAGAACAGTATACCAAAGAAATAACCTAATGGCATTTGTGCGAATACTGCCGGTATCGTTATGAAGGCCAGTCCCGGACCGGCTGCAGGATCCATATTCAGAGCGAATACCGCCGGAAAGATCGCAAATCCGGCAAGTATAGCCACAGCAGAATCAAGACCTGCGATCCATGCTGCACTGCCGTTCACATCCTCTTTATCCTTCAGGTAGCTTCCGTAGGTTATCATGGCACCCATACCCAGGCTGAGTGAGAAAAAAGCCTGTCCTATGGCAGCCAGTATCGTATTAAAACTAAGTTCCGAAAGATCAGGTTTAAGATAGAATGCTATTCCTTCTCCTGCCCCCGGCAGTGTGATCGACCTTATTATAAGGATCAATAAGAGTCCGAACAGAACGGGCATTAATATTTTTGATGCCCTCTGAATGCCATTAACTACCCCCATAGCGATAAGACCAATGGTGATCAGCATAAATATCCCATGCCAGATTATGGGAGGCCAGACACTGCTGATATGCCCGACGAAGGTTCCTGCAAAATCCATATCGGAACCAAAACCCCGTACAGCTTTGATCACATAGGCTAGTGACCACCCCGCAACTATTGAATAAAATGAAAGAATTATAAAACCTGCGAACACTCCGAGAGCACCGACGAGCCACCACGGGGTTCCTTCGGATAAAGCTTTAAATGCCCCTACCGGATTTCTTGATGTGATCTTTCCTACAGATATTTCTGTCACCATTAAAGGATATCCGACAAGAAGTATAAATGCGGTGTAAAGAATAAGAAAAAGAGCACCGCCGTTAACACCGGCAACATACGAAAAACGCCAGATGTTGCCGAGACCTACCGCCGAACCTGTCGCCGCAAGTATGAACCCGAGTCTTGAAGTCCACTGTTCCCTGTCTTTTTTCATAACCATCCTCCCGATGTAATTATTGTATTTATTAACTAATCAGATGTCTTTTTTTCCAGATCTCTTACCCTGTACAGAAGTTCAGGCAGCCTACCGAGTGCGCCGTCGATCTTTCTCTGTTTTGCTATTTCTCTACATGGCGTTCCTGTCACAATACTGCCGTCCTTGAGGTTTCCGGCAATGCCGGCCTGAGCGCCTATCATGCATCCGGTCCCGACTTTGATGTGTCCGACAAATCCGGCCTGGCCGCCGATCATGCAGTTCTGTCCGATCTTTGTGCTGCCGGAGATCCCGGTTTGAGCGGCGATGACAGTGCTCTCGCCGATCTCCACATTATGGGCGATCTGCAGAAGGTTGTCGAGCTTGGCACCCTTTTTTATTACCGTTGATCCGAGAGTAGCTCTGTCAATGCAGGTATTGGCGCCGATCTCCACATCATCTTCAATGACGACATTACCGACCTGGGGTATTTTTTCATAACCCGAGGTGTTGGGAGCGAACCCGAAACCGTCACTGCCGATGACCGCCCCGTTCTGTATTATGACATTGTTGCCGATAACACAATTCTCACGGATCGATACATTAGAATATATTGTAACATCATCACCTATTTTTACATTATTCCCGATCGTGACATTAGCCTGTATCTGAGAATTCTTACCTATTGATGTATTGTTACCGATCGAAACGAAAGGACCTATTGAAGGATCACTGCCGATGCCGGCATTGTCACCTATGTAGACCGAAGGATGGACACCTTTATCGGCAGCCGGCATTTCAGGGTAGAACATTTTTAATACTTTAAGGAATGAACCGTAGGGATCCTTTGATCTGAGAAGAGCTATGTCTTTTCTTTCTGTTTTCATATCAGAAGGCACTATGACGGCACCGGCTGATGTTGTTTCCAGAAGACTGAAATATTTCGGGTTATGAAGAAATGATATCTCACCGGCCTGAGCATCTTCGATTTTATTTATTCCTTTAATTTCGATATCTATCCCGTCAAAACCGTCACCGGTAAGTTTTGATATCTCTGAAAGTCTGATGTTCATAACACCTCTCTATTTTTTCGTTTTTAAAGTCAGTACCGGAAGTATCATTTCTTCAATACTCACGCCTCCGTGCTGAAATGTGTTTTTTATCTGCTTGTAAAAATCGTTCAGCCCCTTTTCAAAAACAAAGCAGTGATCCTCTTTTGAAATAACAATGTTCATTCCGTCAAAAAAAGAAGGCATTTTATAATCCGAAGGCTTTTGCCAGAATATTGTCTGTTTTTTATTGGATACTTTTATATTCTTTCCGTATTTCATTCTCAATCCGCTGCTCAAAGGACCGTCTCCTGATACTTTTGTGAATTTTTTTACCAGCTTGGCACCGTGGTCGGTAGTGAGAATGATCTTAAAACCTAATTCACCGAGAAGCTTTATAATTCTTAAAAGAGAGGAGTTCTCGAACCAGCTTTTTATTGTTGATCTGTAGGAACTCTCGCTCTGAAGCATTTCATTAACGAGCCCGTCCTTCTGCTTATTGTGCAAAAGGAAATCGACCATATTTACAACAAGAACAACGAGAGAAGAATCTTTCAGGTTGTTTATATCCGATTCTATCCTGGTCAGCTCTTCAGACTGATGAACTTTAAAATACTTCAAAGCTCCCCCATGCTCAATACCTTCCCGCTTAAGCTGAGTTTCAAGGAGTTTCTTTTCATGCCTGTTGACGCTTTTTTCATCATCGGGCGATTCAGCATAGACTTCAGGATGCATCACCTCCGTCTCTGACGGGAACATGCCTGAAAAAATTGAGTTTCTGGCGAACTGTGTAAGGGTGGGAAGAATTGAAAAATAGTGATCTTTCAAAACAGAAAAACTGCTTCTGAGAACATCTTCTACTACACTCATCTGATCAGCAGACATACAATCTATAACAATAAAAACCTGCTTTTCCGATCCGGCGGAAGGGATCAGAAATCTTTTTACTATATCCACAGACATTACAGGTCGCGGAACACTCCCCGATATCCATTCAGGATATGTTTTCTGAATATAATTTCCGAATACTGTGTTTACAGATGATTTGAGATCCTCAAATGTTGATGAAAGGCTCGGATCGTTTATTCCGTCAAGGCTGACTGAAGATACGGTCATCATATTGCTTATACTGATCCAGTCTTCAAAACAAAGATCTTTCTCAAGCATAGAATTTACGACCCGGTAGTTCTTTATATAGCCTTTGGAAATACTCTCATTGAGAATATTTTCCTTCTCTAAATTTTTTCTGACTGTCAGATACAGCTGCAGCGGGGTTACCGGTTTGGTAAGATAATCATCTATCATATTACCCACGGCCTCAAGAAAAATCCCCTCCTCTTCGGATTTTGTTACCATGACAGCTTTTATAGAAAGATCCCTGGTCTTAATTCTTCTCAGGGTTTCCAATCCGTCAATACCCACCATCATTTCATCAAGTATAACAAGGTCGTAGTCTTTTTCAAAAACCATTCTGACAGCATCAAATCCGTTTGTGGCAGTATCTATACTGTACCCTCTCTTTTCGAGATAGAGGATATGGGGTTTAAGCAAAGATATTTCGTCATCTACCCATAGTATTCTGCTCATTTTATCTTTCCTTTTTGTTCCCGTTAACAGACAGTCTTGTGAAAAAGACGGTTAGCCTTGAAGGCGGATTGTAAGTCCTTATCCTGATCCTTCTGGGATAGAAGAAACCGCTATCATGCGAGTAATAATCATATTCACGAACAGATACCAGGTCTCTTTCAAAATAATCCTCGGATCTGACAACCAGCATTCGATCATCAAGAGTGACGAAACTATATCTCTGGTCGTCAGTAACAGACCTGAAAGTCAGTTTTTCGTCAGAAACTGAAGTTATGCTCTGAAATTTTTCATCCCGGCCGTAAACAAAAAGCAGTCTTCTGATGTCGGAAACATTAAAATTCATACCGGTTATTCTGTAAAATGAATTTTCATCGCTTATATCCCTTACTGTCATACCGCGGGAGTGATTTTTTGCGATGAGCGAATCACGGTCTATGAATATCTCCGCTTCTATACCTCCCGCCAGGCCGAGTATTTCAACATAAAGCGTATCGTTGCGGTTTGCCGTCACATTTCCCCATGATCTGTCTATACCTCTTTCCGTAGAGTAAGAGAAATCGAACCTGCCTGATATATTTTCAATTTTTCCGTATCCTGATCTCATTTTTTCGGTTATAACAATTCCGTCAGCTTTTTCAAGATCATATCTTGGAGGTTTCCTTATTGCGGTGCAGGAGCTGAAAAGCAAAAAAGCCAAAAGCACTGCAGTTATGAAAAGCGTCATTTTCATTTAAAGCTCCGCCTGAAGTATTCTTCCGCTTCTGTTCAAGGCTTCAGAAACGATCTTTGCAGTTCTGTTAAGAGACATATATTTCAGATCTTCGGACCTTCCCAAAGCCTCTTTTATCTCGCTGTAATGTGCAAACAGCTCCTCGGCGCTTTCGTGATAAAAAACATCTCCGGATTTAAAAAGCGTTTCCAAAATACTTTCGGCTATTTCAGTCTCGCCCATGCGATAATATATCCAGGCCTTGGTATCGATAAAAGGAATTGCATCAGGTTCATAATAAAGAGCCTTATTTACCATTTCCAACGCTTTTTCAAGATCTGTAGAGTTCTCGGCAAGAAGGAAGGCGTAATTATTAAGAAGCTGAGGACTATCAGGAAAAACGGAAACGGCATTCTGATAGAATTCAGCTGCATGTTCAAAACTGCCCGTTTTGTGATATTCTGAAGCTATTATACTGTAAAAGAGTTCATTTTCCGGGTACCGTTCAAGTACAGAATCGTAAATTATTGCGGCCTCTTCAAACATTCCGGCTTTAAGATAGACAGATGCGAGCTGCAAAACAAGCAGGCTTTGAGGAAACTCTCTTATCCCCTCCATTGCATACCTTACCGCTCTGTTCGGATCGTTCGCAGACGAATAGAACTCTGCATTGTCTGCAAAATAATTTATATCGCCGTATGTTATAGAGTTCATCATATCGAGCATTTTTTTTGCCGCTTTATAATCTTCATGATGTATATATTCCTCAAATGCTATTCTGTAAAACATATAAGGCAGAGTTCCGTATTCAGTTTCGAGTCTTTCAACAGTCTCTGCGATCTCTGACCGATTACCGAAATATCTGGACTTGAACTGCATAAGTATAGATTCAAAATAATACCTGTATGTCAGATTTATATCCTCTAAAGAAAGTATGTGACCGATCGTTTCGGTGAACTGTGATCCCTCCGTATAATAATACATTCTGTCAGAAAGCTTTTGACTGAATATTCTGGCGGCAGTCAGGGTTTGGCCTTTTTCATACAAATGCGATGCCACTTCAGAAAGAATCTGTGCTGTCCTCATATCCTTTTTTTCTTCGGAAAGTTTCATATAGATATGAAGGCCGTACCTTCCTGTATTAAACCCGCTTCTGAACAGCTCATAAAGCATATTATACCCTTCATCATGCCTTTCTGTCTGTAAAAGCTGAAGTGATCTCTGGAATATTATGTGCTCAGAACTGCTCAGTTCTGATGCTCGCTCGTAGCTCGCTGCAGCCCTTTCGGGATCAAGATAGAATTCATATATCATCCCGCCGAGAAAATGATATGCTGCTCTTTTATCATAATTGTAATAATATTTCGCAGGAAAAACTGTAGCAGATATGACAGGCAATATTATTATCATAATTACAATATTGATCGCTTTTATTCTCATCAGAACACAGAAACCCTGATCATATTACCGTCTGTTTCCACATGCGAAGAATCATAATCTTTCCTGAGTCTCACAGTTATCTGTGAAGAATCGGGGAATTCAAAATATTTTATATCTCTTATAACAGAACGACTGTGGGTCTTGCTTTTTACCGTTCCACTAAAACTGCCCTTAAAAAAGCTTATGTTAAAAAAACTGTCTCCCGAAAAAAATGTATGTATGTTCCTTTCGGGATTATCACCGGTAAAATGTATTGTTATAAGCACACCGTTATTTTTTCCCGTAAAATCAATGTCGGTTATCCTGTATGAAATGTCTTCTGAACGCTTTTGCCTGACCGTTGGCTGTACGGCAACTGCAGGCCGCTGCCTTTCCGGTCTTGGTTCATCTGCTGTTCTCTCAATATCCGCCGGCCGCTCTTTACGGTCATGTCCGGTGGTTACAGGGCTGAATACAGTGCATCCGCTAAAGATCAGTGTCATAAAGATCGCTGTTGTCCATGTTATTCTCATGTTTAAAGCTCCCGGTACTTTTTTGATACTCTTACACAATATAAGAAAATCAGTTCCGTTCCGCATCAATTTCCTTTATTCTTTTTAGAAGATCATTTACGCTGTCAAGACCGTGTTTATACCCGATCTTTTCAAAAACTTTTTTTGCCTTGAGAGCGGTTTCGGAGGCTTTGTCCGCATCTTTCATATCCTCAAAGTATGTATATGCCAGATTGAAAAGCGCTTTTCCTTCCGAGTGAATATCATTGTGGCTGACAGAATAATCTATCTGTTTTTCATAATACACGATACTCTTTTGAATATCACCTTTTTCAGCATAACAGTTTGCGAGATTACCGTATCCGTGACCTACCATTTCGATATTGCCGATCTGTACGGAGAATTCAATGTTGGCTTTATATACTGTAATCGCCTCATCATATTTTCCCATCCTGAAAAGAGTATCTCCCCTGTTATCATTAAGAATTGATAATCTCATTTTATCTTTCGTTATTTCAAGGATCCTCTGCCTTTCATCACACAATTCTGAAGCTTCTTCGAGGTTGCCTTCATCAAGTCTGATATTGAACAGGTTCTGAAGCATGAGTTCTTTCAGGTGAATTCTTCCTGACCTTTCTACCAGCCTGATACCCTCTTTTATGTATTTCTCCGAAGTTTTATAGCTGCCTTTTATGTAGCTTACTCTTGCAAGGCCGTCCAGAGCCTGCATGAGAAGCTTATAGTTTTTTATCCTTTTCGCTTCAGAAAAGGTTTTGCTGAAATATTTTTCGGCCTCTTCCATTTTTCCGGTCTGGCCGTAAAGAGCGGCCATATTCTGAAGAGCTGTAAACTTTTCGTTAATAAATCCGTTCTTTTCACACAGATCGAGCATTGCTCTGTTGGATTTCAGAGCTTTAGCAAAATCCCTTTTTATGTGATGATACATTCCGCGGAGGTTCTCGGTAAGCATAAGGTGATAAGAATTATGAGACAGGTCGGCAAGCTTTGAAGCTCGACGGATCATTTTTTTCATTTTATCCAGATCTCCGGTCCTGAAGAAAAGAAAGCCCGATTCGATTGCAAATTCAATTGATGTATCATGATTCTTAAACTTTTTACCGCTTTCTGCCATTTTTTGAGCTTCGGGATAATCACCGAGCCTTCTGAGCAGATTCAGTTTTTTAACAAAAGCTTTTTCTGCCGGATTAGGATATTTACCTGCCGAAGCTGTCATTATCTTTTCTGCTGTTTCCATTGCTTTTTTTGATCTTTCTGTATGTTTATACAATTCCAGGTCAATAAAATAGCTTTCAAGCTTTTCCTCAGGCGGCATTTTGTATTTTCTGTAAAGTTTAAGAAAATCAAAAGCTTCTTTATACCTGAATTTAGCTTTTGCTGAACCGGCTGATTTCAAAAGATAGAGTCTCGCCTTCTGCCTGTCCGTCGAATGTCTGTAATGAAAAGCGAGAAGTTCGTAGGCTGATGAGAGATCGTCCCGGTAACTGCTCTCGTAAAGTCTGGCTATGCTTAGATGATATTTTCTTCTTAGAGAAAAAAGAAGTGTTTCGTAGGCTACTTCCTGAGTAATAGCATGCTTGAAAAGATATTCATTATCGCTGTTCTCCTCGAAGAGAGTCAGATCTACCTTTGTCAGATCGAAAAGACTGTCTTTTATGTCAAGATCCGCCGCTATCTGCCTGAGGTCCTGAAGTCTTTTAAGAACATCGATCTGGAAAACCCTCCCGATAACTGAAGCGACTTTAAGAACCGTCCTGCTGTTTTCATCCAGCTTGTCGATTCTTGCAAGAACTATATCGTTAACATTATCTGGGATACTTATCGTCTTAATTGATGGCTTGATCCTGTATTTCACATCCGATCTCTCGAACACGGTAAGTTTTTTATCCCTTTCGGACATAAATCTGTCATCTATCTCGGAATTTTCAGCCGGTTCGCCGGCCGCTACAAGGCATCCGTCGTTCTTCAGGCCGAGTATTATCTCTTCCATAAAGAAAGGATTCCCCTTTGTTTTCTGAAAGATCTGGCTGTAAATCCTTTCTGAAATCGCTGCAAGGCTGAACTTTTCTTTCAGAAATTCCTTTCCGTCATCTGATTCAAGATTTTTCAGTTCCAGAGTAAAGGAATTATCGCAGTTCTCAAAAATATTCATTACAGCGTCAGGCCGGAATACCATGTGAAGAGAACAGGTATTGTCCTTTGGATTTAACATGCCAGCGAATGTCCTCAAAAGATCGGCCGAAGCACTGTCTATCCAGTGCGCATCTTCAAGAAAAAGTACGGCTTTGCGCTTATTAACTACAGTATTAAAAATGCTCAGGCAGGTCTCATAAAAAAAATCTTTCAGACTCGGATCGTTTATTCTTTCGTTATCGCCGCCAAATCCGAAAAAAGCCGCGAACAGATCACTACCGCCTTCTTCGCCGGAATCTTTGAGGAGCGATGATAGTTTTGATAACTTTTCTTTTTCGGTAGAGCGCATATCTATGCCGGCGAATTTGAGAATAAATTCCCTCACCGCAAAGTATGTGTTGTTTTTCGTATAAGACAGGCAGTTTACAAGATAACATCTGCTGTTTTTAATTCTTTCTTCGAAGAGTTTGTTTACAAGAACAGATTTTCCAAGACCCGCTTCAGCTTTTATACAGATTACTGCCGCCTTTTTTTTATAAAGCACCGAAGCATATTCCTCAAGCTCTTTTTTTCTTCCTATAAGCCTGAACCTTTTGCTTTTCCTCGTTTCCAGCACCCTGATAAGATCGTATGCTTCGAACAGATCCGTAACACCCTTAAGTCTGAGGTTTTTCATACCTCCTGTTTCAACCTCAGGTACTTTACGCCTCACTGACCCCGAAACTATTACCTCACCGGCCGCGGCCGAACCCATCAGTCTCGCACTGAGATTGACAGCGGCTCCCATGACCGTGAATTCACGCCTGTGAGAAGCTCCGACGACACCGAAATAAATGTTGCCGTTGTTCACTCCCGCTTTCAAACTGATGCCATCCGGTCTCTTATCCCTTATTTCCTGAACCGCCCTCAGAGCGTATTCCTCATTCTTTTCCGTTGATACCGGAGCACCGAAGAGCGCGATTATCTTGTTCCCCTTATCGCCCATATCTATCTTGTTTATAAAACCGTGATATTTTTTTACGGTTGATGCTGCCATTGAATAAAACGCGTTCAGCAATCCGTAGTCGAAACCTTCATCGTAGCCTACACCGCTGAAGTTAATAAATACGACCGCACAATTTCTAAGCTCGCCTTTTTCTAAAGCCCCCGCCTCCTCTCTTGTTGAAAGCTCCCTGTCAATAAAATTTTTGAACCATGACCTTTCTTTCCCGGCAGTTTTTTTTCTATGAGTATCATCCTTATCCGGCGAAGAATAATCAGTCTGATCTATTTTCAGGAAACCTATTTTTCTGTCATAGACGATGATCTCGCCTTTTTCAGCTTTGTGCTCACAGTCGCAGGCAGAATCAAGAGTATCTCCCGCTATAAAATATTGTTTAATGTCCTCACCGACCATTCCGATGACCGATTCACCGCAGGCGATTCCGATCTTCATGCTTACCGAACATCTTCCGGCAATGGTCTGAATACTGTCGAACTTCTTCATAGATCCCTGCATAGATACGGCTGTTCTGACAACGGCATCGGCACTTATACTTTTCGGAAAAAAGACAGTAACCGCATCTCCGCCGAACTTGTACACCGAACCGCCGGAACCCGAGATTATACTTATCAGATCCTCGAAGATCTCATTAATGATCCTTGAAACTTCCTCTGATCCCTCTTTACCCTTTGCGGTCAGTTTTTCGGACAGATTCGTAAAACCTGAAAGGTCGGCGAACATGACGGTGCCATCGGCAGTTATATAGCCCTTCTTTTTTACCTGATTGTAAACTTCTATAAAATGTAAAGGAATATATTTAGACAGCATAAGACCTCCTTAATGCTTAATAATCCTAATGAGCATCCAGCCAGTTATCGCCGATCCCGATATTGACTTCGAGCGGAACCGATAACTCTGTAACATTTTCCATTTCATTCTTTATCATCTTTGAGAATTTTTCTGACAGATCTTCCCTGACCTCAAAGACAAGCTCATCGTGTATCTGAAGCAGCATTCTCGCGTCGAAACCGTCGAGCTTTTTATCTATCTTTATCATGGCCATCTTGATTATATCTGCCGATGTCCCCTGGATGGGTGCGTTGACCGCCGCTCTTACTGCCGCGCTTCTGATATTTTTGTTTGACGAGCGTATTTCAGGTATCTCTCTTTTTCTGCCGAACATGGTCTTTACATAACCGTACTGTTCGATGTGAAGTGTAGTGTCGTCAATGTATTCCTTGATCTTCGTGAACTGCCCGAAATACCGGTCAATAAAATCTGAAGCTTCCTGATAACTGATACCCATGTCTTCGCTCAGCCCGAATTTCGACTTGCCGTACAAAACGGCGAAATTTGCTGTTTTGGCTTTGATCCTCATTTCCTTAGTAACTTCTTCAACAGGCACGCCGAAGAGTTTCGAAGCTGTTGCGGAATGGATGTCTATTCCTTTTGAAAAGGCTTCTGTAAGGTTCTCGTCCCTGCAGAAATGCGCAAGTATCCTAAGCTCGATCTGCGAGTAATCAGCGGAAACCAGCTTATATCCTTTTTCCGCAACGAAAGCGGTCCTTATTTTTTCGCCGAGCTCGTTCTTTATCGGAATGCTCTGAAGGTTCGGATTGGCGGATGAAAGCCTTCCTGTTGTTGCCACATACTGCAGAAATGATGTGTGAATTCTGCCTGTCGGTTCGTAAATGTATTTCATCAGTCCCGCGGCATAAGTGTTGTTCAGTTTCGTCAGTTCTCTGTATTTAAGCAGAAGTTCAGCTATAGGATGTCCCTCGTAAGCAAGTTTTTTCAAAACGGCTTGATCGGTCGAATATGTCCCGCTAGCTCCCTTCCTGCCGCTCTTCAGTCCGAGCTTTTCAAACAGTACTCCGCTAAGCTGTTTAGGTGAATCCAGATTGAATTCTTCGGCGGAAAGCGTCCAGATGCTCTTTCTCAATTCCTTAGCCCCTGCCTGCATCCCGGAAGATATCTTTTCAAGTATTGACCTGTCTGTCTTTATACCCGCTCTTTCCATTTTGGAAAGAACCGGCGAAAGAGGCAGTTCCATATCATAAAATATCTTTTCGACATCATCATTTACGCCAAGATCCTCTTTGATCTTAAAATATGACCTGAAAAGCACTTCCGCCTTTTCACATTCGACGACCTCCTTATCAATGTCGCTTTTCGGTTCAATCGTAAAGTGATGCAGATAATGTCTCGCTATTGCGGAGATGTCTCTTTTCGAATCACCTGAACGGACGAGAAAATCGGCTATCAGTGTATCGAAAAAAGAACATTTAACATCAATTCCGCAATTCTTGAGAGCGTGGAACTGCTTTTTGACATCGTAACCGATCATTACAATCTTTTCATTCTCGAATATTTCTCTGAGATTCTCAAGAAATTTTCCGACAGCTCCCGTTTTCTCCTGTTCAAAGAGACTCGGTTCTTCATCTTCCGTCTTAAAATCCCCGCTGATAAAAAAAGCTTCGTGCTCTTTGATGCTGAGAGACACGCTTTTAACTGTATATTCCAGAATAAAATCGCCCTCTATATCCAGAAAGATAGAGAATTTACCCGTTTTTTTGATCCTCTTGATAAGTTCGGTTTCAGTCTTTATGTCGCCAACAGTAATGAAATCAAAATTTTCCGGATCGTATTTGTCGTTCTGTGTACGACCGTAAGACACACCCTGTTTTTTCTCAAGATATTCAAGATGCCTTTTCATGTTGAGCTTGTAAAAAAAATCTGCCAGTTTTTCAAAGTCATAACTTTTTATGTGAAGTTCTTCCTCATTTATTTCAATAGGTATATCTGTTTTTAAAGCTACAAGTTCTGATGAGAGTTTAATTATATCCGTACTGTTTTGTAGCGATTCTCTGACCGCATTTCCGGAAACCTTGTCGATATTTTCGAAAATACTCTCGATGGTCCCGAACTCCTGAAGAAGTTTAACAGCAGTCTTTTTACCGACCTTTGGAACGCCGGGGATGTTATCGGATGAATCACCGGTAAGCGTCAGAAAATCCTTTATCTGTTCGGGATAGAGTTCGAACTTTTCCTTAACCCCCTGCCTGTCGAAAATAATTTGCTCCCTGGGGTCGTAAACGAAGACATCGTCATTCACAAGCTGGGCAAGGTCTTTGTCCGAAGAATAAATATAGACCGTATAGCCGAGTTTGGGAGCTTTTTTACTGATCGCGCCGATAAGATCGTCCGCCTCATAGCCTTCCTCGGATATTATCTTGATCCCCGCCGCACTTATCATTTCCATAAGAATAGGTACCTGACTGCGCAGCTCATCAGGCATTTTTTCTCTTGTCGCTTTGTACTGATCATACATTTTGTGCCGGAAGGTAGGCGCAGCGGTATCTAATACAACAGCCATGTACTCCGGAGCCTCATTTTCGATCAGCGCGAAAAAAGATGAGAAAAATCCGTAGAGCGCGGAAACATTCGATCCTTCTTTAGTAATAAGCGGCCTTGCACCGAAAGCGAAAAAAGCCCGGTATATAAGTCCGTAACCATCTATAAGATATAGTTTTTTTTCTTTTTCATTACCCATCAGAACCTCGTTATATTTCGACTGAGGAGAACAACTGAAGAGAATATAATAATATTAGAGCGTTTTTTGAAGTGTTTTATTGAATTTTTCTTTATCATTTGATATATTGCTGTCCGTTATTTAAAAAGGAGCATTTTTGGGAAGATATTTAGCCGTAGATTTTGGAGATGTCAGAATCGGTTTAGCACTCAGCGACCCTTTGAAGATCATTTCTTCATCGTATAAAACCCTGAAAAATACAGGCCTTGAGAATATTCTGTCCGAGTTAAAAGAGATAATTGTTAACGAAGAGGTTGAACTGATAGTTCTCGGACACCCTCTGGGACTTGACGGAGATAAGACCAGAAAAACGCTTCAGGTCGAACAGTTTTATGAAAAACTCAAAGGAACCGGAATTCCGGTAAAACTTTATGACGAAAGTTTTTCGACTGTCAGGGCTCACAGAATTATTCACGATATGGGTAAAAAAACGGGAAAGAACAAGGAAATGGTGGACATGCTTGCGGCCCAGGTCATACTCGAAGACTATATGAGGTCGGTTCAGTGAAAGACTTTTTTTCACAGTTCAAAGCTCCTAAAGACATGAAAAGGCCTGACGGCACATCGAGGTTCGCTTTCGTAACTTTTCTGATGATGAATGATTCATATTTGGCTTCGACTTTGCTTCTTGCCTACGGTCTTAAAAAACTGAATTCTAAGGCTGACACGGTCTGCATGGTGACAGAAGAGATTGATGATGAAACGATCGCACCTTTGAGGCTGATCTACGATCATGTTGTCAGGGTAAAAAGGATATTTGTACCGCACAGGGAACGAAAAGGCAGAGAGGACAGACCGTTATGGTTCACAAGACTGAATTCACTTTTACTGGGGACTGACGGAAATTACGGGCTGAATTATGAAAAGGTGTGCATACTCGACGCTGATGTTTATCCCGTCAGGCACTATGACGCGCTTTTTGCCGTTCCGACTCCTGCAGGTATGCTGAACGAAAAAAAATCAAACTGCCTGGAATGGGATGAAAAGGGAAAATATATTTATCCGGATTCTATTGAAAAGGAAGGCAAGTGGAACTGGCACAAGCGCTACGATCCTGTTGCGCCGCACGGGGCGCCAATACCTAAGGAAGTGACAGACCGGCCTCTTCATGACCACTCGAACCTCGGCCTGAACGGCTCGATATATGTTTTCGACACCTCGGCAGCAGAACTTGAGAGCATCATTGAAGATGTTGAAAAACCGGAGATAAAAGAGCTGGTCGGGGACAAGTTCAAATGGCCGGATATGCAGTATTTTACGGTCAGGTGGTCGGGGAAATGGCACAGCATTGATATAAAATTCTCATCTTTTAACGGCTATCCCGCCATAAAATACCTCTGCGGGTGTCATTATTCGGGTTTCAAGCCGTGGTATTTTAAACAGAAAGGTCTCAAAAACTATATGGAGCACGAGGATTTTATTTTCTGGTATAAAAATTTTCTTTCGATGCTGGAAGACTATCCTGAAATGAATGGATTTAAAAGACTTTCCAACATGAAGAAAAACATCCTTAAACTCGGACTGGAGCTCTAATGACAAAAAAACCGAAAATTTTTATAAGCGGGATAGCCGGATTTCTCGGGAGCCACCTCGCCGACGCTTTCATAGCCGAAGGCTACAAGGTTGCGGGTTGCGACAACCTGATCGGCGGATATCTCGATAATGTGCCTTCGGAAGCTGAGTTCTACCAGTACGACCTGAACTATCATAACTCGATCGTCAAAATAACAAAAGACTGCGATATCATCTTTCACTGCGCAGCGACGGCTTATGAAGGGCTCAGCGTTTTCAGCCCGTTCTTCGTCACCAAAAATATAGTTCAGTCGTCGGTATCTCTCATAACGGCTGCGATCGCCAACCGCGCGAAAAGGTTCGTATTCTGCTCATCAATGGCCCGTTACGGCACTCAGGACACTGTTCCTTTCACCGAAGATATGGTGCCGAGGCCTCAGGATCCGTACGGGATCGGCAAATACAGCTCAGAGCTTTATTTGAAAAATCTTTGTGAAACACACGGAATGGAATATGTGATAGCCGTTCCTCACAATATAATAGGGCCGAGACAGAAATACGACGACCCGTACAGGAATGTTGCGAGTATTATGATCAACCTGATCCTCCAGGGCCGCCAGCCGATCATCTACGGAGATGGCGAACAGAAAAGATGCTTTTCCTTTATTCAGGACGACATAGACATTCTGTTCAGGCTGGCGTTCGAAAAAGAGGCCGCCGGCGAGGTTATAAATATCGGCCCCGATGATGAATTCATCACTATAAATCAGCTCGCAGGATACATCGCAGAAATATGCGGATTCATGCTCGATCCAGTTTACGAAAAAGCAAGACCTCAGGAGGTAGAGCTTGCCAACTGCTCCGCCGACAAAGCTAGAAAAATGTTCGGGTACAAGCCGAAGATCCGTTTAAGGGATGGTTTGAAATCTATGACAGAATATATAAAAACAAGAGGCGTAAAACCGTTCAAATATCACATAGATCTCGAAATAGTCAACGGCAGGACGCCGGACACATGGAAAAACCGGAAATTCTGATCCCTAGTCTTCACCGGAAACTTCGCCCTTTTCATCTCTTATTTCAGTTAACTGCTTTTTGAGTTCTGCATTTATGTCCCGCAAATTATCCATACTCCTCTTGTAGAGTGCGATCCTTGCTTCATAAGTTGACTGTGTTTTTTCAATTTCGGAACTGTAGTGCAAGCGGGAGACAAAGAATGTCAGGATCACCGCAGACACAGAAATAAATATGATCGAAACAACATCGATTTCTCTTTTTTTTGTCAAAAACCCCATACTTTCTCCTTTTTATCCCAAATAAGCTCTTAATGCCCTTGATCTTGAAGTATGCCTCAATTTCTTTATTGCCTTTTCCTTTATCTGACGGACCCTTTCTCTGGTAAGGTCAAATTTATCACCGATCTCCTCGAGTGTCATAGGCTGGTCCTGGTCAATTCCGAAATAAAGCATGATGACCTTCTTTTCTTTTTCTTCGAGAGATTTTAAAGCGATATCTATTTCTTCGCGAAGTGAATCGTCAAAAAGCTGTTTGTCCGGAGAAGGCTGATTATCTTCCTTAAGAATGTCAAGCAGGCGGTTGTCGTCGCCGGGCGAAAACTCAGCATCAATTGAAAGATGCTTGCCTGAAATTTTAAGCATATCTGAAACTTCAAGCTCAGTTGTTTTAAGCACATTTGCGATCTCTTCTGAAGTAGGCTCTCTTTCAAGTTTCTTTTCAAGGTGCGTCATTGTTTTTGTTATCTTGCTCAGAGCACCGACCTTGTTTAAAGGAAGCCTGACAACCCTGGATTGTTCGGCGAGAGCCTGAAGTATGGCCTGTCTGATCCACCAGACCGCATAGGATATGAACTTGAATCCTTTTGTCTCATCAAACCTGTGAGCAGCCTTGATTAGTCCCATGTTACCTTCATTTATCAGGTCTATCAGACTAAGACCCTGATTCTGATATTGTTTTGCCACAGAAACTACAAAACGAAGATTTGAGCGAACAAGTTTTTCAAGAAGTTTCTCCTTGTCAGGTCCTTCCTCATGCATTTTCTTCGATAAATCGAACTCTTCTTCGGAAGTCAGAAGATCCTCCTCCCCGATCTCATGAAGATATTTATCCAATATCTGATTTGAGCTTACAGGCCTGTTTCCTGCATTCGATGATGCCAAAACTCTCTCCTCCCGAATTTAAGTCATACTATTTGTTTTTTCAGGGCCTTATCAGAACATTTTCGCTCCTGCCCGCCCTTACAAACCTGACTACATAATTTCTCTTACCGTCCTCGATCATCGATGCCGCTTTCCTGAAATCTTCAATGCCGTTTATGTCAAGATGCTCACCCGAAACAATGATCCTTTCTATGACATCTCCGGACTGCAGTTTTCCGCGGAAAACAGAATCATCTGCAATATCGGTCACAATTACTCCATTATCAACAGAAATATTAAACATTTTTTTGGTTTCTTCATTAATTTCCTTCAATTCAAGCCCCATGATCTCCTCTTTATCCTTTTCCGCAGTCTCATTTTCTTCCGAAGATGCAATAAATTCCGATCTGTCCCCCAGTGTTACCTTAATGTTCCTTACCCTTCCTCTTCTTAATACTTTGAAATCAATACTGCTTCCGGGAGGATAAGATGCCAGATCATACCTGAACTGATCTACTGTCCTTATTTTTCTGCCGTCCATTTCCAGTATCACATCATCAACTTCGAGACCGTGTTTTGCTGCAGGTGTCCCGTCTTCCACCGAAGCGATAAGCACTCCTTCCTGATCGCTTTTAAGACCGTAAACCTCTTTTTCTGCACTCCCGATCGCTCTGGGCATGATACCGAGATATGCTCTTCTAACCCTTCCGTCCGTCTTTAAATTCTCTGCAATAACTCTTGCCATGTTAACAGGAATGGCGAAACCAATACCCTGCGCCTGTGCATTTACAGCCGCGTTGATACCTATCACTTCACCTCTGATATTTAAAAGAGGTCCGCCGCTGTTGCCCGGATTTATCGCCGCATCAGTTTGTATAAAATCCTGGAAAACAGGTCCCTGCCTGATACCAAGGCCGGATCTGCCCTTGGCACTGACTACTCCGACCGTTACAGTTTGCTCAAGGCTGTATGGTGAACCGATGGCAATAACCCAGTCTCCCACCCATAGAGCATCAGAATCGCCCATATCCAGCACTTCTTCCGGCCCGATATTCCTGTTTATTCTGATAACTGCAAGATCAGTTTCAGGATCATTACCGATGATTTCAGCATCAAATTCGTCGCCATTCTGCATTCTTACAGTTATCCTGTCGGCCTTTTCCACAACATGGTTGTTCGTCATGATATAACCTTCACTGCTGTATATGAAACCAGAACCCTCTCCTCTCTGCACATGCTTTCTTGTTCTCGGCTGTTGCCTCTGTGGTGATCTTCTGCCGAAAAAATCTTCGAAGAAAGGATCCATCTCAAAAAATCTGTCAAATGGTGACACATAGTGGTACTCGACGCTTCTTTCCGTCTTGATATTGACGACCGCAGGAAGTGCCCTCTTAGCTATGACGGCAAATCTCGAATGACCTTCACCTGTATCGTAAAAATCACCGGCAGTCGGAAGCTTTGCGGCAGTCCGGCCTTGCCCGACCTGCTGAGCGTCGGCACTGTTAGTGAATTCAAATCTCGCTGTAAGTAATGCACCCAACACAATAAAAACTAATGCAAAGATAAGATTGATAAACAGTTTCATGCTAGTCTCCTTCAATTTCGTTTTTTAGCTTATACAATTTAATTTGCCAAAATGTTCTACAACAGCGAGCTTAATTCGACTTTTTCGCCCGGTACAATCCCGCCTGACAGTATTTTGACTGAGAGATTATTAAGTACCGTTTTCTCGATAAGTCTCTTTAAGGGCCTTGCGCCGAATAGAGGATCGTAACCTTTTTCTGTCAGGATCCGCCTTGATTCATCGTCTGTCACAATACTGATCTCTTTTTCCTCAAGCCTTCTGTTAACATCCGCAAGCATTCTTTCGGTTATCTGAAGTATCACATCTCTTCCCAGTTTATTGAAAACGATTATATCATCTATCCTGTTAACGAACTCAGGTCTCAGCATAGCCTTTACCATGGAGATAACTTCATCTTTTTTATCCTGAGATACTTCATTCACCTGAGCAAACACATCAGAACCGAGATTGGATGTCATTATTATTATTGTATTCTTGAAATTTACTGTTCTGCCTTTATTGTCCGTCAGCCTTCCGTCGTCTAAGACCTGAAGGAGAATATTGAATACCTGCGGATGAGCCTTTTCGATCTCGTCGAAAAGCACAATGGAGAACGGTTTTTTCCTTACAGCGTCAGTAAGGTGGCCGCCCTCGTCATACCCGACATATCCCGGAGGCGGTCCTATCAGCCTTGATACTGAATGGGATTCCATATATTCACTCATGTCTATTCTGATCATAGCATTCTCGGAATCGAACATGAATTCGGCCAGAGCTTTGGCCAGCTCGGTCTTGCCGACCCCGGTCGAGCCGAGGAAAATGAACGATGCTATCGGCCTGTTCGGATCCTGAAGACCTGCCCTGTTCCTGCGCAGAGCTTCGGAAACCACTCTCAAAGCTTCATCCTGACCCTTCACCCTGAGCCCGAGAAGATCTTCCATCTTAAGCAGTTTATCCTTTTCGCTCTCGAGAAGCTTTAAGACGGGAATGTGTGTCCAGCGCGAAATTATCTCGGCTATCTCCTCTTCACCGATCTCTTCCTTAAGCATTTTTCTGCCCGACTGAAAATTTTCGAGCTTTGCTGTGGCTTCTTCGACCCTGGATTTCACGGCCGGTATTTCCTGATATCTCAATTTTGATACTTTTTCAAGTTCATTGTTCCTTTCGGCTATCATTTCTTCGTTCTTCAAAATATCGAGTCTCCTGGTTCCCTCGCGTATCACTTTAATGAATTCTTTCTCCTGCTCCCAGTGTACCTTAAGCTCGTCCGCCTGAGATTTAAGCTCGGCAATTTCCTTTTTTATATCCTCAAACCTCTCTCTGGACTTCTTATCTTTCTCCTTGGATACTGCCTGTTTTTCGATCTCCAGCTGAATTATTTTCCTGTTCAGTATTTCAAGGTCTTCCGGGAGCGATTCAATTTCGAGCTTGAGCTTCGATGCAGATTCGTCAATAAGGTCTATCGCCTTGTCCGGCAGGAACCTGTCCGAAATATACCTTGCCGACAGTTTTGCGGCGGAGATCAGTGCACCGTCGGAGATCCTTACACCATGATGAACTTCGTACTTGTCTTTTATACCTCTCAGGATCGAAATAGTATCCTCTACCGACGGTTCATCGATCATAACAGGCTGAAACCTCCTTTCGAACGCGGCATCTTTTTCTATATATTTTCGGTATTCCGACACTGTCGTAGCGCCGATCACTTTTATCTCACCCCTTGCAAGTGCCGGTTTCAGCATGTTCGAGGCGTCCATCGCGCCTTCCGCCGCACCCGCACCGACGAGCGTGTGAAGTTCGTCAATGAACAATATGAGCTTACCCTCCGAAGCTTCGACTTCCTTTAAAACCGCCTTAAGCCGCTCCTCGAACTCCCCTCTGAATTTAGCTCCGGCTATCAGCGCAGCCAGATCAAGCGCTATTATACGCTTGTTTTTCAAATTATCGGGAACATCTTTAGAAATGATCCTGTGGGCAATTCCCTCAGCAATGGCAGTTTTACCTGTTCCCGGTTCACCGATCAGAACAGGATTATTCTTGGTTCTTCTTGTCAGGATTTGAAGCACACGCCTGATCTCTGTGTCCCTGCCTATAACCGGATCTAGTTTTTCCTTTTCTGCTAGCTCGTTCAAATCGCGCGTATATTTTTTTAATACCTCGTATTTAGCCTCCGGATCGGCATCTTTAACTTTCTGGTTTCCCCTGACGGTCTTCAAAAGTTTCAATATGGTATCAAAATCAATTTTCAATTCAGAAAATATTCTGTAAAGAGCGCCCTTCTTTTCCTTCAAAACCGACAGAAATATATGTTCAAGACTCAGGTATTCGTCCCCCATATCTTTCGCGATCCTGAAAGAATTTTCCAGTATTTCATTGAATCCGGAAGACAGATAAAGCTGAGCGGTACTGTTCACTTTGGCAAGTTTTGTCAGCTCGGTCTCAACTTTGGCAGAAACCATAGACAGCTCGACACCCGCTCTTTTAATAAGGGTTGTAATAATATTCTCGTCACTTAGCACATTGGAAATAAAATGAAGTTCGTTTATTTCAGGCGACCTTCTCTCTTTTGCAGTATTCATGGCACTGCTGAGATATTCCTGCACTTTTATTGTCATCTTTTCGTAGTTCATGTCAGACTCCCTGGCTTTAATTGTTATCTTTCAATTAAACTGCAATAATGATGCCACAGCTAAATGAACAAAGAAACTGTTTTGGTCTTTTCAGCAGCAGATAAATCAAACGCGAAATAACCAATAAATAACCGAATTTTATTGCTTGCAAATGGCAGCCGATTTAACTATATTTTCAGTCCGTTTAAAATTTGGAAATTACGGTAATGAGCTATTTGGTCATAGCAAGAAAATACAGACCGCTGACTTTCGAAGATGTAATCGGACAGAAACATGTCACGACCACACTGATCAATGCGATCAAAAACAATAAAGTGCACCATGCATACATTCTCACCGGGCCGAGAGGTGTGGGAAAGACCACGATCTCAAGAATTATAGCAAAATCTTTAAACTGTGAAACAGGAACAACTCCAAAACCCTGCGGAGTATGTTCAAACTGCAAAGAGATCGATCAGGGAATAAGCCTTGATGTAAGAGAGATTGACGGTGCATCGAACAGAGGTATCGATGAGATCAGAGACCTTAGGGATGACATTAAATTCTCACCCGCCAAAACCCGCAAAAAGATATACATAATAGATGAAGTCCATATGCTCACAAATCAGGCTTTCAATGCGCTTTTAAAAACCCTTGAAGAGCCGCCGGAACACGCAGTTTTTATATTCGCCACAACTGAGATCAATGAAGTCCCTGCAACCATACTTTCAAGATGCCAGAGGCATGATTTCAAGAGGGTTGAAATAGATCTGCTTTCCACTTCCCTCAAGGCAATATGCAAAAAGGAAGGTGTTTCAATTGATGAAGAATCCCTGATCATGATCTCAAAAGCCGGCGACGGTTCGGTAAGAGATTCTCAGTCTGCTCTTGACCAGGTTATAGCTTATGCCGGAAACAGGATAACGGCGGATCTGACCTATGAGGCTCTCGGACTTCCCGCTCTCGATTTATACTTTGACCTTTTGGATATTATTATTTCCAAAAATACCGGAAACCTTCTGGATTTTATTGACAGTATATTCGGAAAAGGTTTGCATATAATGTCTTTCATCAAGGGTCTGGTGGAGTTTTTAAGGGATCTTCTCATACTTAAAACAGTTAAAGACCCGAAAATACTGGATATGACAGGGGATAATATCGTCAGACTAAAAAAACATGCTGAATATTTTGGAGAAAAAGACATTCTTCTTTTTATTGATCTTCTCAGTCTTGCCGTCCCGAAACTGAAGGCCTCACCTTTTCAGAGGATCGATTTTGAGATCGTTCTCATGAAAATACTTCATCATGACCCGGTAAGCGACATCTCGGAAATCATCAATAAGCTTCTCGCTATTGAGGGTGAGTTCGAGGTGAACATTGAAGATATTACCCGGGATTTGTTAAGATCAGCCGGACAGATAAATTTCTCAAAGCCGGATACAGAAAAGTATCCTGATATAACCGACCCGCCCGAGACCGAAAAAAAAAAACCGCTGAAAGATGAAGCTCCCGACAATGCTGATTCTGAAGATTTGGTCTTAAAGCTTGATGATGTTACGGCCAGGTGGAAAGAGTTTGTTTATTCTAAGGCAGTTGTCGAGTTGTTAAATCCGAATTCTCTTGAGTACTCAGTTCCGTTCAGGTTTGATAATAATACTCTCCACCTTAAATTTGATCCGGCTCATGTGATTTTCTATAATTTCTGCGTCAAGCAACAAAAAATTATTTGCAAGGCTCTGCGTGATTTTTACGGATCGGATAAAATAGATATTGAAATCGTTAAGAACGGTGTCTCGAAGGATGAAAGAATAATAACCATACCCAAAACTCCTTCAAAAAAAACCGAGGAGGAAAAGAAAATGGATTTGCTTAAAAGATCACCGAACCTTAAATTCCTTTTCGAGGAACCCTTCAACTGTAAATTTATAGATTAATAGGAGTCATTATGCTTAATCAGAATATGGATATGAGTTCACTTCTTAAACAGGCCCAGAAAATGCAGGAGGACATGCAAAGATCTCAGCAGGCAATTGAATCGGCAGAGATAGAGGGCAGTTCCGGTGGTGGACTTGTAAAAGTAAAAATAAACGGTAAAAAGAAGATTCTTTCGTTAAGAATAGATCCTTCCGTAATAGATCCTGATGATTCTGAAGGACTTGAGGATCTGATCATGGCGGCAGTCAACCAGGCATGTGAGGAAGCGGATAAAATGTCCGGTGAAGAAATTTCGAAAGCGGCAAAACTGCCGGAAGGTTTTAAAATACCGGGGTTTTAATGTCTGAAACATCCCGAATACTGGAAGATCTGATCAATGCTTTGGCTAAACTGCCGGGCATAGGCAGAAAATCTTCAAGAAGAATGGCCTATTACCTTATCAGCAGGTCGGGAACATCCGCAGATGAACTCGCTGAAGCTCTTATCACAGCAAGAAAAAAGCTCGGTCTGTGTAAAAAATGTTTCAATCTTTCAGAAAATGAACTCTGCGGAATATGTTCTGATGAGAAAAGAAACGCCTCTTCAGTTTGCGTTGTTGAAACATTCAGTGATCTGTATGTATTTGAAAAAGCCGGTCTTCATTCCGGAACATATCATGTACTTGGAGGTCTTATAAGTCCTCTTGACGGTATCGGACCTTCCGATCTGCATCTTGAAAAATTTTTCGAAAGACTTAAGCAGGACGGTGTCGGGGAAGTTATAATTGGTCTGAGCAGATCAGTTGAAGGCGACACCACAGCTCTGTATATTTCGGAAAAGATAAAAAATATGGCAATTACAGTAACCCGTCTGGCTTCCGGTATTCCTTCAGGCGGGGAGATAGAATATATTGACGAATTAACTCTGAAACAGGCTTTCAGGGACAGGATAAATGTCTGAGAATGTAATTAATAATGAAATAGTATAAATTATCAGGAGCCGAAAATGCCAAAAACAACTCTTTCCTCAAGAAATGAGATCATGCAGGAAAGCCCTATAAGAAAACTGGCACCTTATGCCTTTAAGGCCAAAAAAGAGGGTGTTCATGTCTATCATCTGAATATAGGTCAGCCGGACATTGCCACTCCGCAGGTTATGATAGACGCATATCACAATATTCCGCCGGTAATTGAGTACGGTCCCAGCGAGGGTATTTACTCATACAGGCTAAAACTTGCTGAATACTACCGCAATGTCAATATTAATGTTGACGAATCGAATATCTTCGTCACTACCGGCGGCAGCGAGGCAATAATATTTTCACTGCTTTCCGCTCTCTCTCCCGGAGATGAAATAATCATTCCGGAGCCGTTTTACACAAATTATAACGGATTTGCTGTAATGGCCGGAGTCAAAGTAGTACCGGTAACGACAACAATAGAGAATGGATTCGACCTTCCTCCAATAAGCGAGTTTGAAAAAATGCTTAGCCCGAAAACAAAAGCGATCGTTATATGTAATCCGGGGAATCCGACAGGAGCGGTTTTTTCCAGAGAAAGCCTTCAGGGACTTGTAGATTTTGCAAGAAAAAACGGTCTTTATGTTATTTCGGATGAAGTTTACAGAGAGTTCACTTATGACTGCAAAGCAACTTCTATACTCGAATTCGATGATTTTGAGGACAATGGAATACTTATAGACTCCACATCAAAAAGATATTCTGCATGCGGTTCAAGAGTCGGTTGTATCGTAACGAGAAATACGGAACTTCTTAAGCTCGTACTTAAATTCGGACAGGCCAGACTCTGTCCGCCCAGCGTGGACCAGCAGGCCGCCGAAGCGGCTCTGGACACACCTGATTCGTATTTTGAAGAAGTCCAGAAAGAGTACAGGATCAGGAGAGATTTTGCTTATGAAGAACTGTCAAAAATCCCCGGTGTTGTAGTACCTATGCCAAAAGGCGCTTTCTATATGGCTGTCGGTCTTCCTGTTGACGATGCGGAAGATTTTGCAAGATGGCTTCTTTCTGATTTCAGACACAACAATGAAACCACAATGGTGGCTCCTCTGGCCGGTTTTTACGCAACTGAAGGACTTGGATCAAACGAAATCAGACTGGCTTATGTCCTTAATACTTCTGACTTAAAAAAAGCTATAGACATAATTCGTCTGGGCCTTGAAAAATATAATTCTTTATAAACAGGGAAGCTTTTCAAAATGTTCGGCAGTAATCTGAAGTACAGGAAAAAATTTTCATATACCACTTTAAAGGGTGTTAAACGCGATGAAAAGGTTCCGTTATCAAAAAGAATGAAATTCTCGTCCCTTTCTTCATTAGATGTGAAAGAGAGATCAAAAAAAAAGCTTATCTTTTTTTTGATACTGCTCTTTGTGATCCTGGGCTTCATATCGTTCTACGGTTTCAGGTCGACGGGAATTTCCGATGTAATTATTGATGAGAATAAGATAGAGAGGGTTGATGGAGAATAACCAGTACTATTATGATGCCTATTTTGAATTTATAAAATATGCCGATGAAAAAATATCCGAACTTGAAAAAGCCCACAGAAAGCATATTTCCTGCATAAAAGGCTGTAGTTTCTGCTGCATGGAGACTACTGTTCTTCCGATCGAATTTTACTCTATACTTTCTGTTCTGAAAGAAAAAAACGATACACCGAGATTTACAAAAAATTCATGCTCTCTGCTTTACGGCTCAGCCTGCCAGATATACCCTTTACGGCCTCTGATATGCCGGACTCACGGACTGGCTCTGGCGTACGGCGATGATGATGATCCGAGAAATAAGAATATATTTTTTTGCGAGCTTAATTTTAAACACAAAACGCCAAAATTCAACGCATCCAACTCTCTCGATATGGACGAACTGAATATAGAGCTTGTCAGGCTTAATGAAAACTTTTTGAAATCTTTCGGTGAAGATCTACCCGACAGAATACCCCTGTCTAAACTTTCTGAGTATCTGTGATAAAAAAAAAGGGGGGCTTTTATTACCCCCTTTTATAAACTGATCTACGCAATTTCTTCCGCGATTTCATAGCCTCTCTTTAGCGCCTGCTCATTAAGCGGAATGAGATTATGCCTTCTTTCAGGAAGGGTTTTTCTTAAAGCGTCCAGTACACCCTCAATGCTTATTGCTCCCGTTTTCTGGATAAAAGCACCCAGCATTATCATACCCATCATTAAAGGATTACCGAGTTTTGTTGATTCCTCGTAAGCCGGAATAGCCACCACTTTAATATCATCTCTCTTAGGCTTATTGATGATATTGCTTGACTCCCATATCAATAACCCGCCCGGTTTCACTTTTGGCTCATATTTGTCAAGTGAAGGCTGGTTAAGAACTACCGCCGCAGTATATTTTTCAAGTATTGGTGAACTTACAGGATTATCGCTTACCGAAACCGTGCATCCGCAGGTTCCCCCCCTCATTTCCGGTCCGTATGTCGGCATCCAGCAGATCTCTTTGCCTTCCAGCATGGCGGTATATGCAAGGTTCTTGGCGATCGTAAGGACGCCCTGTCCCCCGAATCCAGCGAACATAACTTCATGTAGCATTATTTTATCCCTCCATCTGTTTTAAGATCTCCGAGAGGATAGTATTTTAACATATTTTCCTCCCACCATGTATAGGAATCGACCGGCGTCAGCTTCCA
>SLFX01000096.1 GCA_007124045.1 Candidatus Delongbacteria bacterium
CATTTCGGTTTAAATGAAGATAATACGGATGAAATGAACATGAAACTTATAAAATCCGGCCTTTCTGAATATAAAAATATGCCTAACTACGAAGCTTTTGAATATTATGTCTCAAAAATCTCGGGAATGAAAGCACGGAATGATTTTCTTGAAAACCTGGATAAAAAAGACGATTACGAGAATTTACTCCACTCACTGGGAAGTTTTTTCCGCAAAAAAGCGGAAAATTCTCCGGTCGTTATAGAAATAGATGACATTCACAACATTGACCCCGACTCGAAAGAGGCGATCAATGTTATTATCCGTAAAGCCTCAACTTTGCCTGTAATGATAATTTCATCAGCGAGGTTCAATACCGACGGAAGTGTTTACGATCCGAACCTGATTGAAATATCTGCAGAACATATTTCCCTGACTTCTCTTGATAAAGATTCTGTCAGGTCGCTCTCGGAAAATATTCTTGCTTCGAAAATAGGCGGCAGATTATTTAAACTTCTCGATGAAAAATGCTCAGGCAACCCTTTCTACACAGAACAAATGACTCTCTACCTGAAAGAATCCGGCGCAGCTGTCAGTAAAGGCGGTATCACAGAGATCATAGAAGGCAATATTGAAATTCCCGACCGGATATCATCGGTAATAATTTCCCGTATTGACAAACTCAGTTCCGATCTGAAGAGGCTTATCCGAACCGCAAGCGTTCTGGGAAAAGAGTTTTCCGTAAAGCTTCTGGCCGAGGTTTTGAAGAAAAAAGATATATCCATGCATCTTAATAAGGCCGAAAAAGAAGCGATCTGGAGTAAAGCTACGGAACTGTTCTACATTTTCAAGCATGCTCTTTTGAGGGATACGGTCTATGAAATGCAGCTTAAAAAAACCCTGAAAGAACTTCATTTAATAACAGCAAGAACTATCGAAGAAGTATATTCCGGCGGACTTGAACAGCATTACGGCGACCTTGCCTACCATTTTGAAAAAGCGGAAGCGGCAGAAGATGCTCTTAAATACCTTCACCTTGCCGGTAATTACTCTGCGGAAAACTTCAGGAACGAAGAAGCTCTTGTGTATTATAGAAAGATTTTCAGCTACGGAGTTTCTAAAGAGCATCTGACTGAATTGCACAGAGTCATCGGAGAATTATACAACAGGACAGGCGACTGGAAGAATACAGAGTATTTCTTCAAAAAAAGTTACCGTATGGCTCAAAAATCAGATTCAGCCCTTCAGCTTGTAAAATCAGGCATTTCTCTGTCTGAATACTACGGCGAGATCGGAGATATGAAAAAAAGCCTGAGTCTCACTAAAAGGATGCTTAAAACAGCAGAGAAGAACAAATCTTACGGTCAGATAAACCATATCAGGGTAAATCTTGGAATAATATGCAGGCTTATGTCCGAAAAGAATAAGGCAGAAGAATACTATCTTAAAGCTTTAAAATATTACAGCCGAAAAAAAGATCATGCGAGGATCAGAACTATATATGACAATCTCGGCGTTCTCTACACGAATACAGGCGATTTTAAAAAAGCGGAATATTATTTCAGACTTGCGGAGAGAAGATCTGAAAAAAACAGTGATAAATACGGTCTCATGCATATCTATAACAACATGGGCATGATATACTACTATCAGGGAAAGCTTGAAAAGGCAATTGAAATCTACAATAAATCTCTCGAACTCGCTGACAAACTTGGTATTCTTAGGCATAAAAGCATAGTTTACGGTCAATTCGCTCAGATATATTTCTATAAGAACGATTGCAAAACCGCCCTCGACTACTGCCTGAAAGCATTTGATATTTCGGAAGAAATGGGAGATACATTCCATCAGTGTCATCTGCTCTCCAGCATCGGGGTTCTCTACAGAAAACTCAATCAGCCCGACAAAGCCCTTGAGATGTTTGAAAAACAGAGGACTTTTTCTTTAAAGATAGGCCTGAAAGACCTAATTTCTATATCATGCGCAAACATAGCTTTCATGCACACTCTTATGGGCAGATATAAAGAGAGCAACGAGTTATATGAAGAAGCAATAAACATAAGTCTTGAGACAGGAGAAAAAGTCGGCCTTGCAGTCAATTACGCAAATATGGGCGAAAACTACAAACTCCTCAAAGACTATGACCGCTCGCTTGAATTATACCACAAAGCCATCCAAATTGACGAAGAGCTCCAACTCAAATACCAGCTCGTTTCCGCTTACTACTACATCAGCGAAGTATATGCCGGGATAAATGACACAGAAAGCACTCTTTTCTATCTTGATAAGTGTAAAACACTCTCGAAAGAAATTAACCGGAACGACTATTACTTTAAAGCTGAGGTCCTAGCCGGCATCATTGACAGATCCGTTCCTGCCAAAGAGAGAGCAGAATATCTGAAAAAACTGGACTCTGAAGAACTGACCGAAGACGAAAAAGGTTCTTTATACAGAGCGATCTATCTGATCTCAGGCAGCGAACAATACAGAAAAAAAGCCCTTGCAATATACAAGGGACTTTATGAAAAACTAAAGTATTACGAATACAAAACCGCTTTAGAAGTTTTAAACAAAATTTGAATTGACATGAACGGATAATGTTCTTGTTTTTGAATTACTTCTGCCTTAAATTACAGTAACAAAATTAAAAGGAACGATGAAAAAGCTTTATATAATATCTGGGGCGAACGGAGCTGGAAAAACTACCGCTTCTTACACAATTTTACCTGAGATCCTAGACTGTAAAGAATATGTAAACGCTGATGAAATTGCCAGAGGCCTTTCCCCTTTCAATCCGAGTTCCGTGAATATCCAGTCCGGCAAACTAATGCTTGAACGAATAAACGCTTTGATTACAGAAAAAGAAAATTTTGCTTTCGAAACAACTTTAGCCTCGAAATCTTTTCTTAAATATATCGAAAAAGCACAAAAAAATGGATACTCGACTAAACTAGTATTCTTCTGGCTACATTCTCATGAACTGGCTATCAAAAGAGTAAAATACAGAGTCAATGAAGGCGGACATGATATACCTGTTGATGTGATCAAACGGAGATACCGCAGAGGTTTGGAAAACTTTTTCAAAATTTATAAGAATTCTGTAAATAGCTGGCTTTTCATCAATAATTCAGGAAATCCATACAAAATTATAGCTGAAGGGTCAGTAGATAATGAAATTGTGTATTACAAAAAAAATTGGAATAATTTAATCGGAATTTATAATGACTAAAGAAGAAATTCAGGAAGAAAACGAGCTTATCCGTATCGGTCTTGAAAAGGCATATGTTAAGCTGGTCAAATTTAAGAAAGAGAAAAACACTCCTCTAGTGGTTTACAAATCCGGTAAAATTGTCATAATTAAACCCGAAGATATACCTCCGGTAGCAAACTACACAAGATAGTTTAAATTTTATTCCAGATATCATGGCTAACAACATTTTACCTGTGAACTGTGGGAAAAGCAAACAGGCTCTAACATTGGCTAAATGACTTGACCGTAAAGCGAAAAAATTAAATCAGGAGTGAGGTATGAAAAAGATAGTATTCTTTATGTTGATCACAATTGCTTCGATTTTCTCTCAAGAGATTGAAAAGAACACTATCTTTGAACTTCATGGGGGGCATCGATGCTCTTAGATGAAAATAATGAAAATGTAGATTTCGGATTTAACTACGGAATTACGTGGTTAGGAAAAATCAATCCAAATGTTTCAATTGGCGGTTCAGCTTCATTCAATCGCTGGTCTGAAGAAATGGAATTTATCTTTATGGATTTAACCTCAATGGATATCAAGGTTATTCAGAAATATTATGAATGGATTGGCCTACTGAGAATATCAGGTGCCAGGATAAATGGAAATTACACATTTGCGCAATTTGGTGCCGGTTTATATAGAGGCGTTACAGAGACTACAATCAATAGAGTCAAGGACATCTCACCAGAAAATAATTTCGGATTTAACATATCAGGTGGTTTTGTTTTAAAGAACTTTTTAATACATCCAAGTTATAAATATGTGTTCGCTGATAAAAAAGATATAAAATGGTTAGGTCTTATAATTGGCGTAAGTATTTAATGCATAAATTATTCGTATAGCATTGTACAAATGACTTTATTCTTTTTATCTTTACCCCAGTGAAGTTAATAGCCATGTGCGCTAATGACAGACTCAAAGTCTAGCGTTTTCTGCCGAACAGCCTCAGCATCAGTCTTCTCTGCTCTTCGGCCGCCTCGGATGTTACGACTTTGTCGTAAAACATTTTATACCTCCGCAGTTTTACTTTTCAAGTATGTATTTTACTGTCAAAGCCGTCGTTGAGTTCAATGAATCCCTGTGGAGTCTTTCAAAAGAATGCGATGCGTCAACGCCCGGGCCGAAGAGCATGTGGCGGGCATCTATTCCGGTTCTCAGAGCCGCCGCAGCGTCCGACCCGTACATTGGATAAATATCTACTTTGTAGGGGATTTTATTCTTTTCGGCAATGCCGACTATCTTTTTCCTGAGTTCGTAATCGAACGGGCCGGTAGAATCTTTTGCGCAGATCGAGACCGTGTACTCATCAGATGTCTGCCCGTTGCCCAAAGCTCCCATATCAACAGCGATAAGTTCGAAGCAGTTCTGCGGAAGTTTTGATACGGTACCGTTGCCTGTTTCCTCGGCTACAGAAATATAGAACCATGTTTCGTAGGCGGGGATATCTTTTGTACGAGCAAAATATTCGACCGCGCCGAAAAGTGCTGCGACCCCGGCCTTGTCATCAAGATGCCTTGACTTAATAAAACCCGACTTCGTCACTTCGACGCGAGGGTCGAAATAGCAGTAGTCGCCCACGCCGATACCGAGTTTTTTAACATCGGCGGCAGATTTGACCTTTTCATCCAGCCTTACACTGACATTTTCGAAACTGCGCTCCTCCTTGGAAAGGCTCGCGTTCACATGTGCGGAAGGGTTGTTGTGAACTACTGTTCCCCTGTACCTTTTTCCCGATACGGTCTCCACAGTCACATATTCGCCCTCAACGCTGAACGGAGAAACACCTCCTACCGGAACG
The DNA here is from genome assembly GCA_007124045.1 of Candidatus Delongbacteria bacterium. GTDB lineage: Bacteria > UBA4055 > UBA4055 > UBA4055 > UBA4055 > SLFX01. The sequence goes on from SLFX01000096.1 coordinate 5,032, forward strand.
ATGAAAACCCTTCCGTCGCCGCCGATCTTTTTAACCATTCCGCCGAGCGTGTCGGCGTGGGCGGTAAGTACGCGCACCTTCGAGTTGTCCTTTCCTTTCAGCTTTATAATAACCCCGCCCTTATGCGTGATCTCATACTTCGCTTTCAGAGCTTTAAGTTTCTTTTCCATAAGTTCGACAATTTTCCCGCAGTTGCCGGATATGCCTTCGGTATTGAGAAGTTCCGGCAATATTTTCCATGCGTATTCCTGAGATTTTTTCATTTATCAGTCTCCTTTAATTTAAGTGAAATATAATTTCTTTTACAAAAATCCTCAAGCTGATTTATAAGGGCCAGAAAAACAGTATGAG
>SLFX01000035.1 GCA_007124045.1 Candidatus Delongbacteria bacterium
GAGCTGAAAGGTCGAACACCCAGAGGCATGCTTCGGAGTTCTGGATGATAGAGCCGGAGATGGCTTTTGCCGACCTCGACGACGATATGGATCTTGCCGAGGACATGATGAAGTATATTATAACCTATGTCCTGGAAAATGCTCCTGATGAAATGGCGTTCTTTAACCAGTGGGTTGACAAAACTCTGCTTGAAAGACTAGATTTTCTTATCAGCTCCGACTTTGGCAGAGTAACATACACAGAAGCAATGGACGAACTGGTCAGGTCGGGCAAAAAATTCGAATTTAAACCCGAATGGGGAAAAGATCTTCAGACCGAGCACGAAAGATATCTGACAGAGGAAGTGTACAAAAAACCTGTTTTCGTTACGGATTATCCCAGGGACATCAAGGCTTTCTATATGCGTCAGAACGATGACGGCAGGACAGTCGCGGCGATGGACCTTCTTGTTCCGGGTGTCGGTGAAATAATCGGCGGCAGTCAGAGAGAGGAGAGGCTGGAGCATCTGGAAAAAAGGATCGCGGAAATGGGTCTTAACAAAGAGGATTACTGGTGGTATCTTGACCTGAGAAAATACGGAACGAATAAACATTGCGGTTTCGGACTTGGATTTGAGAGAGCTCTTATGTATATTACGGGTGTGGAGAATATCAGGGATGTGATCCCCTTCCCGAGAACACCGAGAAACGCTGAATTTTAAAATAATACCGGAGATTTTTATGCTGAAAAAAGTACATCACATCGGAATAGCGGTCAAAGATATAAAGGCAGCAGCGGAGAAATATGTGGCGATAACGGGCAGTTCGGATTACGAAACAGAATATGTCGCTGAACAGGATGTGGATGTTGCAATGTTCGAAGTCGGCGAAACAAGGGTTGAACTTCTTCAGGGAAGGACAGAAAACTCCCCGATATCAAAATTTTTGGAAAAGAACAGGGAAGGACTGCATCACATCGCCTACGAAGTGGAAGATATTGAAAAGTCACTCAGCGACCTTAAAGAGCAGGGATTTATACTTATTGATGAAAAGCCGAGGATAGGTGCGGGAGGAATGAAGATAGCTTTTATCCACCCGAAATCCACTAACGGAGTTCTTACAGAACTTTCACAGATATAGAACTGTCGAACATATCATAGAAGGGAGGCTGAAATGATAGATCTTCTGAAAAAAAGCAGGATTTTTGAAGGACTCGAAGAGTCGGTTCTCAAAAAGATAGCAGGGTTTTCAAAGCTGGAAACTCACAAATCCGAAGTAACTCTGATCACAGAGGACAGTGATGATAATTATGATCTTTTTATCCTTGTCAAAGGCAGAGTAAAAATATTCGTGTCCTCAAAATTTTTCGGGGACGATGCCGAGACAAAAAAAGAAGTCTATACTGTGGCACAGGGTGAAAACTTCGGTGAAATGTCCTCGGTGGTCAAAAAACGCCGCAGTGCATCTGCGGTTACCGTCTCGGAATCGGAAGTGATCAGAATTGACGGAAAAAAGTTCTCTTCATTCATAAGCAAAGACAGGGATTCCGGTTTTGAGATTCTGAAAAGGATCTGCGAGTCTCTTTACGACAGAATAGAGAATTCGAACTTCATGCTGCGTAATTTTTTGATCTGATCCGTATTAATCTTTAAGAATATCCTGAAGTATCCTGACATCGTCCTCTTCAACACCTTTCATAACACTTTTTACATTTGAACTGAAGAATCTGCTCATTAGTCCGATATTCATTCTGGATACAAATACCCTTCCGTCCGGCCTTTCGTAAACCGACATCCTGCACGGCATTATAGCTGATACGAACATATCTTCCGGATTTTTCAGGACATTATATGTATTTTCGGCATGACACAGCTCTACCACGCGAACTCTCGGCGCATCTTCATAACCCGCCCCCTGCATTCTTCTTGTCAGATCCCATACTCTCAGAACTGCCCATCCCTGCTCCTCGGAGTTAACATCTATCATCCGGACTGTATCCTCCAGACTGTACATACTTTCCCGGGTTTCTATCATCATGGAGGGAAACAGAATAAGCAGCATAATAAGAGTAAAAAGCACTCCCGCTGTAAACCCTCCGGCCGTGCAGATAATTATTTTTTTCATAAAAGCTCCCTTTTTGCTTGACTGTTAACTGAAAATACCTTAATTAATATAACAAATTTCCGGAACAATGAACAGTGAAAAAAGTAAAATCCGGTCAGTTTTAAATACGGAGTTTATACGCAATGAGGCTTAAAGCCTTTTACATACTGTTTCTAATCGCACTCTCAGGATCGCTGTATTCTCAAAAAGCTGTCAGAATGAGCTCTTCTGCAACAAATATTTTCCAAAATGACACTTTCGAGATCCAGATAACTCTTGAAAATTTTGATTCCGATGTTGATATAAAATATCCTGACTTTAAAGATATTTCAAGGGTTTCCGGACCTTTCCGGTCGTCCAGAACCTCTGTTGTCAACGGGGTCATGACAAGATCGGTTATAATCACCTACAGATTTCTAGCAGAAAAAGCAGGCACTGTTACCATAGAGCCTGCTACAGTTACCGAAAACGGAAATGTGTTCAGATCCGATCCGTTGACAATAAATGTCCTGAGTCAGGGCACTGAAAAATCATCTGCCTCGCCTGATCTGTTTCTGGAGGCTTCGGTAAGCTCAACAGATATTTATGTCGGGGAGATATTCCGCATCACCTACACCCTGTATGTTAAACCGGAGATAAAGATCAGCCTGCCTTCGATAGCTTCAGAGCCAAACTTTACCGGCTTTGTAAAAGAAAACATTCCTATCCCGGCCGATCGTAAAAGAACCCTTGTTCAGACCATTCATAACGGGATCAGGTACAACAAAATCCCCATAGCCGAATACAGACTCAGCCCAACCCGTTCGGGAACAGTTGAAATAGACAGAATGACCGTAAATGTTCCTGTGGAAACCCGGACAAGAAGAAGAAGTTCATTCTTTAATGATCCTTTCTTTGACGATGATATCTTTTCAACATTCAGGAGTCATACGGACAGACCGGTCGTTTCGGAAAGAGTCAACCTGGATATTACCTCTCTGCCGATTTCTTCAAGACCTGATAATTTTTCGGGTGCCGTCGGTTCTTACAGCATCAGATCATATATCGACAGTGATACGGTAGCCGTCAACGAGGCTGTTAATATAAAGATAGTGATCTCAGGAACCGGCAACATCTCTTCTGTTACAGAAATCGAACCCCGTTTCCCCCCGGGAACAGATATCTTTAACCCGAAACGAACAATGGTCAGGGATGCTGAACAGAAAGATTCGGGAAGTGTTGTATTTGAATACCTGATAATTCCCAGAACACCGGGTGATCACGATGTCGGTAAAGTCTCTTTTTCATTCTTTAACCCTTCCTCAAAAAAATACATTACAGTATCATCAGAAGGCCACATTATACACGCTGAAGATGATGGTTCGGGTCATACTGCGGTATCGGGCAGGATAAGCGGAAGAAATATAGAAATGCTCGCCAGTGAGATCAGGTATATCAAAAAGGACCCGGGAAAATTCTACACGATAAGGAACGGTCATTTCAGCTCTTTACGCCTTTTTTTGTCAATTTCGTTCATTTTTGCCGCCGCAGGATCGTGTTATTTTTTCAGAACCTCATATTTCAAAAAGCAGGGAGATGCCGGCTCTGCAAGAAGAAAAAAAGCCGTAAGGAACGCAAAAAAAAGACTCGCACTTTCAAAAGCTTCGATGGAAAGATCCGATGCGGTCAGTTTCTATAAACATATAAACGAGGCTCTGATAAAATTTATAGCGGACAAGTTCAATATCAGCCATGCGGGAATGATCAGCGAGGAAATTAACGCGCTTCTTGCCGAAAGGGCAATCGGAGATGATATAGTAAATAAGATCAGAAACATCCTCTCAAAATCAGAATCAGTTATGTTCGCCTCTGTTTTACCGGGAGAGGAGGAGATGAAGGGCGATTTAGAAACTGCGGAACAGATAATGTTAATTTTGAACGAAAAGCTTAGATAGGTATATGATGGATATAAATAAATACATATTGTTGATCATTCTGCTCACACTCGGTCTTCTGAAACCATCTCCTTCAACAGATTTTCATTTGGCCAATTCCTATTATGAAAAGGGAGAGTTCGAAAAAGCCGCCGAAACTTATATGAAAATCATTAATGACGGCTATGAAAACGCCGAGACCTATTACAACCTTGGAAATTCATACTATCGAACAGGAGATATCGCAAAAGCTATTGTGAACTATGAGAGAGCTCTTTTGCTCAGGCCCGGCGACGGAGACACTCTGTCAAATCTCCGATTGGCCCGGATGAACCTGGCCGATAAGACGGACGAGGACCAAAATATCCCTTTATTCTCATCATACTCCCGTTTGAAAGAAAAATTCTCCGTCCACAGCATCACCGGATCCTTCTACTTTTCTCTTTATTTATTCGGGTTCATGCTCTGCATTAGCATACTGCCGTTTACCGGTTATATCAAGCGTATATTTAAGGTCATTACATATTTGACATTCGCAATATTTTTGATCCTTAGTGTTATCTATTATGACATCTATTCGCATAATTCAAAATCATTCGGCATCATTTCGGCTGACAGGGCAGCTGTTTTATCATCTCCCGACGATAATATCGCCACCAGAGAACTTTTCTATGTTCATCTCGGAACTAAAGCACAGATAATCAGGTCCGGCGGGGATCGTTATGAAATATATCTCGGAGAAGACCGCAGGGGATGGATAGACAAAACGGCGGTGATCGAAATCTGATCCATCTGTTTTATCCGGATAAATAATATCTTGCAAAATACAATTGTTTTAGTTATTTTTACGACCATGAGTAAAGATAAAAGCGGTGTTATCTGCGACATACTGATAGAAAACGCACAGATAATTACAATGGACGGTGACAACATTGTTTCGGGATGCCTGGGCGTTGTTGGGGATACAATTGTTTATACAGGAAAAAAGCATCCCGGTATAAAAGGCAAAAAGACCATCAACGCCTCAGGATGTATCGTAATGCCCGGACTTATTAACGCTCACACCCATTCTCCGATGTCCATATTCAGGGGCTATGCGGATGACATGGAGCTTTTTGACTGGCTCAACTCTCATATCTGGCCGGTCGAAAAAGAATTCGTCACAGAGGAAAATGTCGCGCTCGCTTCAGAACTCTCTATCGCGGAAATGATAAGATCAGGTACAACTTCTTTCAATGATATGTATTTTTATTCCGATATTACGGCCGCCGTCGCGGAAAAAGCGGGAATAAGAGCGATTCTCGGTGAGGCTGTTATAGATGTCCCGTTCCC
>SLFX01000023.1 GCA_007124045.1 Candidatus Delongbacteria bacterium
GCATATCATAAACTTGATGGATTTTTTGCACATTTACCTAAACATTCTTCTGGAAAATTTTTAAGTAGATATGGAAGTGAAGAAATTAATTATGGTTTGTTTCCTGAATGGAATCAAATTGCTGTTAAAGATACAATTCCAGATGTTTATATTACTGAAGCAGATGTTATTGCTGAACAAAATGCTCTTGGAAATGCTATTGACAAAATAAGAAATTTATATTATATTGCTGGGAGAACAAATAAAACTTCTTATTATTCTAGAGAAGATATTCCGTTACCGATTTATTTTCTTCCTAAAAGTGTAAATGACACTTATGGTTTTACTGATAGTGAAATTGCTTTGGGGAAAGAATATTTACTTCAAGCGAGTATGGTTGAACAAGGTATGACAAGAGAGGAAGCACAAAGTTTTCCAGATGGATTTGGTGGAAGATATAAAATTATAACTGAAGACCCAATGGGAGGAGCACCCGATGCAGGATTACATGTTAGAGACGGACCAAATCAGTATGTTGCTAGAGAAATTTCTGATAATCCATCTGAAGGATACAATCTTATTTATCTTGATCATGGTCATACTGCTGAAACCTATCTTGATTGGGCTAATAAAGCTGCTGCGCAAAAAGAAATGACTTCTCGTATTACAAGAGATTTAACTACTTTTACTATTGGGATGTCTAATGCAACTTCTGCTGGTTTTAAGAAAGTTGATCAAATGTTTATTCCTATGGAAACAAAATTTTATAGAGCACAAAAAAGTGGAGATAATAATGCAACTATAAATGATTTTATTGGAAACTTTTATGGAATTGATTATACTAAATAGGCTGTTGAGGCTTGACAGAAGTTGGTTAATCAAAAAACCGCCGGAAAAACGGCGGTTTTTTTTGGAGACGGATTCAAATATAAGCCAATAAATGAGAAAATTGGCAAATGTTTGATTGACTTTATGGGGAATATTTCTTATTTTTCATCAAAAAGGTTGAAGCTTGAAGTATATAAGAGAAGATTTCTACAAGACATTTAAAGCCGGTTATTGTTTTTCCAGGGAAGACCTGTATGAATATTTTACGCAATATGAAAAAGATCTGAATAAAAATACTTTCACTTGGAGGATTTTTGAACTAAAAAAGAAAAATATCATCCGGACTGTCGGTAATAATATGTATTCGATCAGCGATAAACCTGAGTATAAACCTCTTCTTAATAAGGAAGTAACAGACACAGCAAAACTGCTGACAGCTAGTTATGAATCTATAGAATACTGCATATCGGAGACCGGCTGGCTTAACGAGTTTACGGTCCATCAGGCCTTTAAAAGTCACATAATCGTAGAAGTAGAAAAAGACATAGTCGAGTCTGCATATTATTATCTTAAAGACAATTCAGATTTTGAAGTATTTTTTGAACCGGATAAAAAAATAATTGATTATTATGTAACTGAAAGCAATAATGCAGTAATTGTAAAAAAACTGATCACAAGATCGCCTGTGCATTTATTAAAAAATATAGCTACACCAGTTTTGGAAAAGATCCTTGTTGATCTGTATCGCTGTCCGGAATTGTATTACATGTATCAGGGTTCTGAGATGGTGAATATTTTTAGAAATTCGTTACAGAAATATCCCGTAAATTTTACTTTATTGCTCAGCTATTCACAGCGTCGCGGCGCAAAGAACGGCCTTAAAGAATTTCTGAAAGAAAATTTTTCTGATCTGACACAAGGACTTATAAATGATTGACGAAAAAAGCTTTAGCCCCGAATGGATCAATTCTTTCAGGCTCAAACCTGAGTACAGCCATATACAGACGAATATTCTTGAAAAAATGATACACTCCCTTTATCTCGTACGGTTACTTAAAATATCCGGGCTTGATTTTGTTTTTAAAGGGGGAACATCTCTTATCATTATTCTTGACGATGACAACCGTTTTTCAATTGATGTTGATATAATCTGCAGAGAAACAAGAGATACTTTAAAAGAGGTTTTCGACAGAATAATCAAAAATTCGAAATTTATTTCTTACAGCCTTGATGAAAAAAGGAGTTACGGGCCGGGAGTTCCGAAAGCCCATTATATTTTTAACTACAGATCCGTTATTGACCCGCACACAGATTCTTCTATTCTGCTTGATATACTCGATGAAGTTATAGTTTATCCGGACATTCAGGAGTGCATAGCGGAATCAAAATGGATTAAAGCAAATGAACCGGTGTATATAAAAACTCCGACAATAGATTCCGTTACGGGAGACAAATTAACTGCTTTTGCTCCAAATACTATCGGAATACCATATTTCAAAGGCAAGATAGGTTTCGGACTGGAGATTACTAAACAGATTTATGATCTGGGAAAACTGTTTAACAGCGTATCAGATTTCAAAAAAGTCAGTGAAAGCTTTCATTCTTTTGCTCAGAAAGAGATCGGCTACAGGAAAATTACCGATCCGGACATTAAATTGACTCCCGAAAAGGTTCTTTGGGACATCATTATTACATGCAGAATTATAGCAAAAAGGGACGCTAATAAAACTGAGCCGGATAAAACTCATTTCAGGATGCTTCAGGAAGGGATCAAATCTTTTGGGGCCGCTTATCTGATAAAAGGGAAATACAGACTGGAAGAAGCGATAACATCATCAGCACATATAGCCTATTCAGCCTCAAAAATACTTTTAAATGACCTTAGTCCGTGCAAAGTTTACGACGGAGAAGATGTATCGGATCTATTGATCTCTGATCCTGAGTGGAATTTTTTAAATAAGCTTAAGAAGCTGAATGATAAATCGGCTTTTTTTTACTGGTATAAAGCCATAGAATTACTTGGAAGATTATACTAAATAGGCTGTTGAGTCTTGATAGAGCCGTATTTATTATGTATATTAGTACGGACAAAAGCAAAGGAGAAACTATGAATACGAAACTGACCATCAAACTCGATAAAGAGGTGATCGAAAAAGCCAAAGATTATGTTAAAAAGGAAAAGACGAGCCTTTCGAAAATGATCGAGAATTACCTGCTGTCCGTCGTGGGTAAAAAATCTAATATTGAGATCACTCCGCTTGTAAAGAGCCTTTCCGGCGTAATAAAACCTCCTGCCGATGATTATAAAAAAGACTATACTGACTATCTCGCGGAGAAATACAAATGAAAGACAAAGTGCTTGTGGACACGAATATCGTAATAGATCTGTTGTTATCGTCACGCGTAATCTGAAAGACTTTAAAACTTCAGAATTGCCTGTTATGACTGCAAAGGACTATCTTTGTGCGGAGAAACCATGATCGAATAACAAAATTCAGGAAATATCTTTCTTGAGTTTTGGAATGTCGTTTTGAATAATTCCCCAAACGACATCAAAGTTTATTCCTGAATAGTGATGTATAAGCCTGTCTCTTAATCTTGATATTTCCCGCCATGAAGTTTCGGGTTTTTGCATTTTGAATGTGTCTGACAGATTTTTTGCGGCTTCCCCAATAATTTCAAGATTTCTTACAACTGCGTCCTGAGTTTTGATATCTTTCAAAAACAGATCATAATCCATTTCCGAAGTGAATTCTTCAATTCTGCGAATGCATTCCATTATGTCCAGAATTCTTATATTATCACGCTGTTCTGACATATTCTATCGAACTCATAATATTATCTTTAACAGATTCGACCCTGATGCTTTTTAAACCGTCGGGAGTTATGACATCAACTTTTTTGTTCAGAGTTTCTTCGAGAAAATCACATAACCTGATAAAATCAAGGCCGGGCGGTGAATTAAATTCGATTATAAGATCAATATCACTTGATTCATCAGCAGTATTCTGAACATAAGAACCAAAAAGCCCGATCTTTTTTACACCGAACATTACACTCAGTTGCGGCATCAAGCACTCTAGATTACTCATTATCTGTTCTTTGCTTAACATTTAAAGGTTCCTGTTTTATCCAAATATAACAAAATTCAGTCGCAAATTCAACTCAAATTTTTCTGATTCTAAATTATACAGAAGCGGCAAAATGATACCAATCGGTATTAATACCTATTGGTATCATTGTTAAAATATTATCATTATGAGAGAAAGGGAATTGACGCATGAAGAATAAGTCTGCATTCCGGCAGAAAATCTTCTTGACAAATCGAATAAATTGGAGTATATTCCAATAAATTTATTAAAAAATGGGAGTGTGTTCTAATGATAGACGAAATTATTCAAACATACAGAAGGCTTCTTGACGAAGTTGATTTCGACAAACACAGATATTTATTCGATCAGTTCAGTTTGAAAAACAGGCTTACCGGACTGGTCGGTCCCAGAGGTTCGGGAAAGACAACTATGTTATTACAATATATTAAAGAAAAAATCGATAATAAAGACGAATGTGTTTACGCATCTTTAGACAGTATTTACTTTCTTCAAGTCAATCTGTTGGATTTTGTGAAAGAATTATACGAAAAGAAAGGAGTGAAATACTTTTTCTTTGACGAGGTGCACAAATACAGGAACTGGAGCCATGAATTAAAAAATATCTATGATTCATTTCCAAAGATAAAGACGGTCTTTTCAGGCAGTTCAAGCCTTGATCTGATAAAAGGCAATTACGATCTTTCCAGACGGGGAAAAATATTCAGGCTTCGGGGACTTTCTTTCAGAGAATATCTCTATTTTAAAGACGGGATCATTTTCGAACCCGTAAAATTTGAGGATATAATCAAAACGCCTAACAAGATCTGCGAGATCATAGCTAAAACAGAAAAGCTGAAAGGTTATTTTGAGGATTATATGAATAGCGGTTACTATCCGTTCGTATTAGAGGATGAGGAAAGCTATCACGAGAAAATTCTTAACATAATTGACAAGACCATTTATCAGGATATTTCCGAATTTTACAAACTGAAAACGGAGAATCTGATAATATTCAAAAAAATACTCTCATTTCTCGCAACAATACCGCCGGGGGATCTTAACAGAAATACGATCTCAAAGCTGACAGGCACGGATAATAAAACGGTTCAGGCATATTTGAACATTCTTGCCGAAACCGGCCTTGCACACCTTGTTTCTGAGAATAAATCAGGCAGTAATCTGTTAAAAACAAAAGAAAAATTATTTTTAGAAAATCCGAATCTCTATAAAGCAATATCCAAAGAAGCGGGTCAGGATCACAAAACCGGAACCATGCGGGAAATATTCTTCATAAAAATGATTGAAAATTCAGGCAGAAAAGTGTTTTACGGCAATGTCGGGGATTTCGTTGTGGACGGATTAAACTTTGAGATCGGAGGCAAAAGTAAAGATAAAAAGCAGATTAAAAATGATTTAGCTAATTCCTTTGTTGTAAAAGATGACATTTTGTACGGATCAAAGGGCGAGATACCGCTCTATCTGTTCGGATTTTTATATTAAATCATGGAGTTAAAATGAAAAATCGCTGTCAATGGTGCCAGAATAACGGCGAAATATACATAAATTATCACGATACTGAATGGGGAGTTCCGGTTCATGACGACAGGCATTTTTTCGAGCATATCGTACTTGAGGGAGCTCAGGCAGGTCTTTCGTGGATCACTATTTTAAAGCGCAGGGAGAATTACCGCAAGGCTTTCGATAATTTCGATGTGAAGAAAGTGGCGAATTACGATGAAAAGAAGATCGAAGAACTTGTTCAGGATGCGGGTATAATCAGGAACAGGCTGAAGATCAGGTCGGCCGTCAAGAATGCGAAGATCTTTATTGAGATACAGAAGGAGTTCGGGTCGTTCGACAAGTATTTCTGGAGCTTCACTGACGGGAAAGTGGTAGATAACAAGATAAAGACTATGAATGATGTTCCCGCAACGATCGAACTGTCCGATATTATTTCGAAAGATATGAAAAAAAGGGGAATGAGCTTTATCGGTTCGACTATCATTTATGCGATGATGCAGTCTGTCGGCTTGGTGAACGACCATGAAATGAGCTGTTTCAGGTACAAAGAACTTAAAGGACAAAAATGAAATTAAGATATCTCGGCTATGCCTGCATAAATATGTCGCTGGAAAAAACTACGAACAAGACTTTCAGGCTCTCGAATCTGAACCGAGAAAAGTATTTAGAGACTGTCAGCTACAATCTGAAGTCGCTTGAAGATATTATAAGATGGAATTTTGAAAACGGCATTCACTTTTTCAGGATAGGTTCTGAACTGATCCCTTTTGCTTCGCACCCTGAGTTTGAGTTTGACTGGAAAAAGGATTTTGCGGATGAGTTTGCAAAGCTGAAAAAGCTCGGTAAAAAATATAAAATGCGATTTTCGATGCACCCCGGCCAGTATACCGTGCTTAATTCGCCCGATGAAAAAGTTGTCGAAAATGCCGTGAATGAGGTTGATTATCACGCGGAAGTTCTGAGCTTGCTCGTGCCTGATGACGGAAAAATCGTCATTCATGCAGGCGGAGTCTATGGTGATAAAGTTTCTGCAAAGAAGAGGTTTATACAGAATTTCATAAGACTGTCGGCTAGTGCTAAAAAAATGCTAATCCTGGAGAATGACGATAAATCTTACGATGGTGCCGATGTGCTTGAAATATGCAGGGAGTTAAAGATGCCCGCGGTGTTCGATATTCTTCATCATGACTGTAATCCGGCAGAAGGCGATTTGAATGATCTGCTTTCTGAAGTTGTAGGAACATGGGGTGATGATGTGCCTAAATTCCATATTTCCTCAAGAAAAGGTAATACAGGGTGTTCTCATACCGATTATATAGAGCAGAATGATTTTTTCAGATTTAAAAAAATAATAGACCGCTTGCCTTTTGACAAAGAATATGATATAATGATAGAGGCAAAAATGAAGGATAAAGCCGTGCTTAAACTGATGGAAGAAAATTATGTATGACCTGATAAAAATAAGAAAAGAACTGCACTCGATCGCCGAGCTGTCGGGAAAGGAAGTTAGCACGAGGGCGTACCTGAAAAGCCTGCTTGAACCGCTAAAGCCCGATGAGCTCTTCGAGCTGTCAGGTTCGCTGATCGCGGTCTTTGATTCAAAGGCCGGAGGCGAAACAATCGCCTTCAGAGCGGACATTGACGCTCTGCCGATCAGCGAGGCGAACGGGTTCGACCACCGGTCGAAAGACCCGCTGGTTTCTCACCTCTGCGGACACGACGGCCACAGTGCGATCCTTTTGGGGCTTGCGGAGCACATTTCTGTGAACAGGCCGGAGTCAGGGAAAGCAGTGCTGATATTCCAGTCCGCAGAGGAGACAGGTGAAGGCGCGAAAGCTCTTGTGAAAGAGGAGCGATTCAGAGAGCTCGGCATAAATGAAACTTTCGGTCTGCACAATCTGCCGGGTCTTGAGGAAGGCAAAATTTATCTCAGGCACAAGAGTTTCGCTTCAGCCTCGGTCGGGCTGGAGGTGAAGTTTAAAGGGAAAACATCACATTCGTCCCAGCCCGAAAACGGAATAAGCCCGGTGCCGGCTATGACAAGACTCATTGATTTTGCCGAAAAGCTCAAAAGTGATCAGAGGGATATTTTCGGCTCAAAAATACTCATAACCGCGGTCGGGATGAAAGCCGGCAACAAAGATTTCGGGATTTCTCCAGATAAAGGCGAACTTTATTTGACAATCAGGGCTTATTCCAACAGCGATATGGATAAAATATCATCGCTGATCGAGGCTGAAATAAAAAGCATTTCAGCTGATCAGGGCATCATTTCTGAATACGATTACTTTGAATACTTCCCCGCTGTCGAGAACTGCGGAGTTATGGTAAATTCTCTCGAGAAATTATGCACTGAAAAAGCCTTCGCATACGAATACCTCCCGGAACCGTATTTCTGGTCTGAGGATTTCGCATTTTACGGTGAATTGTCCCAGATCTGCTTTTTCGGTTTAGGATCGGGCATAAAACAACCTCATCTTCACGCGCTCAACTACGATTTTAACGATAATATCATCAAAACAGGTGTAGAAATGTATAAAACGATCTATAATTCAAATTTTAAAGGAGATTGATCTCTATGGTTGAAATTTTTACAAAAGATTACTGGCTGATTTTGGCTAATGACCTTCTCGACTGGTTTATTAAAGAAGTGCCTCTGCTTCTGCTAATCATAATAATATTTGTCCTTCTTCTGAAAGCTGAATGGCTTGCAATGGATAAATTCAAAGAAGTTATGCTTAAAAGGGCGGGTTCTAACAGTAGCGATCTCAAAAAAACAGAGATCGAAAAACGCATCAATACTCTTATGGGCATAATTAAGAGGATCGGCAGGCTCGTGATCTGGATAATATTTTCAATGATCATACTCAGGCAGATAGGAATAGACATCGCTCCTATTCTGGCAGGTGCGGGGATTATCGGTCTGGCTATCGGTTTCGGTGCTCAGGAACTTGTAAGAGACTTCATATCAGGATTCTTTATTCTTCTCGAGGATCAGGTAAGAAGGGGAGATGTTGCGAGTATTAATGGTATTACAGGGCTTGTTGAGAAGATCGAGCTTCGAACCATAATCATGAGGGATTTTGCGGGAGCTGTCCATGTATTTCAGAACGGAAAGATCAATTCAATATCAAACCTGACAAAAGAATGGTCGGCTATAGTTTTGGATATAGGAGTAGCTTATAAAGAGGATGTTGATACTGTTATGAGAATCATGAAAGAAGTTGGGGAAGATCTTCAGAATGACGAGAATTTTAAGGATAAACTGGTCGAACCGGTGGATGTACTTGGCCTTAACGAGTTCGCCGACAGTGCTCTTGTCATAAAAGTCAGAATAAGAACAGTTCCGCTTTCACAGTGGCTGGTGGGCAGAGAATACAGAAGAAGGCTGAAATACGCTTTCGACAAAAACCGCATCGAAATACCTTTCCCGCACAGAACAATATACTGGGGAGAAGCCGTAAAACCTCTCGATATAAATTTTAAAGACGGAGCAAAGAAAAATGAGATCTCATAAGCAGATCGCGATGGACGAAAGACTTTCGGCGAAATATGTGGGAAAGCTCAAAACAGCCGCTGATTTTCTCTTATCTGATCCTGAGATAAAGATACTTCAGGATTATGCCAATACAGTTTCGATAACGAGGCTTAATTATAACGATCACGGCCCCGTCCACATGCGAAAAGTGGCATCGAACGCGGTGAAAATAATGGATATTTTAGACAAAGCCGGTATCAAATTCAATCTCGAAGAAGAAGAACTCGGCAATATAGAAGATTCTAAAGTAGCCGTTTTTACCGCCTCCTTTCTTCACGACATAGGCATGAGCATAGGCAGGGACGGGCACGAAAGGATGACGATCACGCTGACGCAGGAAAAGATCGACGGCCTGATGAAACTGATCTATCCCGACGATCTAAAAATGCAGCTTATCATAAAATCTTTGGTGTTCGAAGGAATCATAGGGCACATGGGAACCCAGAAAATTCACTCCCTTGAGGCCGGAGTAGTTCTTGTAGCCGACGGCTGCGACATGGAGGGCGGAAGGTCAAGGATACCTCTTATCATGGAGTCCGGTTCGAAAGTCGGCGACATTCACAAATATTCTTCCGCGGCGATAAAAAAAGTCTATATTGAAAAAGGAAAAGATCTGCCTTTGAGAATACAGGTCGAGATGAGTGAGTCTGCCGGATTTTTTCAGATAGAGGAAGTACTGATGAAGAAAATAGGCATGAGCCCAGTAAAAAAATATATAGAACTCTACGGCGGTGTGATAGGTCAGGATCTGAAAAGATATTTATAGGAGGTTATTATGGACGCATTTTTAAAAGTTCTGCTGGTTGATGCATCGAACGGCTTTTATAAGATCAGGCGATATAAAGTAGGAGATTATTTCGGTCCGGTTGATCTCGGAATACACATGTCCGATAATTACAGATCTTTGAACATCGGGACAGGGCTTTTTGCAGGATCAATTTTCCCCGGATCGAACAGACTTGTTTTTACCGGTTATTCGCCGTGCTGGAGAGGTTTTTATATTTCTTCCATGGGAGGAGCAGGGCTGGTTTTCGACAACCTCGGTATCAATATGGTAAGTATCGTGGGAAAAGCACCGTCTCCGTCTGTCCTGTATCTAAACAGGAATCACGGCGAGGAGATCGAGGTTGAGATAGCTCCTTTGGATATAGAGAGTGTCTGGAAAAGCGGAAGAAAAGGTATATATTCCCTTATGGACCATACATTTGAAAAATTCGCGGCAAGGTACGAGATTGACCCTAGGATACTTGCGACCGGTCCGGCAGCAAAAAATACCGATTTCGGAGGTATCTGCTCGGTGCCGGTGGTTAAAGGCAGGATTACTTATGTGGATACTTGGGCGGGCAGGGGAGGCTTCGGGTCCAAACTCTTTCAGGACTACGGCATAGCTTCAATCATCTACGGGGGAACTACTGTTGATGAGGATTTCAGGGACAGAAAAGTAGCTGACGAATGGTTCGGTCAAAAGTATCAGCAGAAGCTTGCGGCAAAGGATTTTGAGAGTACGACGAAATACCGGTTCGATCCCAAATTCGGTACCGGAGGAACTTTTGGGGTAAATTACGCCACTGTGAAAGGAAAGATCATAGCTTTCAACTACAAAACTATATATTCATCGGAAAAAGAGAGGCTTGAACTGAATGAAAAACTCGTTTCGCAGCACTATTTAAAGCAGTTCAACGAGGAGACAATAGAGAAAAAACAGCAGGCTACATGCGGCGAACCGTGCTCTGCAGTATGTAAAAAGATGAACGGCGTTTATAAAAAGGATTACGAACCCTACCAGACAATGGGGCCTTTATGCGGGATCTTCGATCAGAGGGCCGCTGAAAAGCTTAACCATTACTGCGATTCAATGGGTTTCGACGCTATAAACTGCGGATGTATTCTTTCGTGGTTCATGGAGCTGTTAGATGAAAAAATTCTGACAAAAGAAGAGCTCGGAGTAACGAAACTGCCCAGATTTTCGCCTGAGGGATTTGATGTAATAAATGATTCTATGCACAACGCCGAACTCGGAATAGAGCTGATCGATTCCATACTCGAAGGCAAAGGAGATATTGACTTGTCCGAAGGAGTGAGGAAATGGGCACGCAGAATGCATAAAATGACAGGAAAAAAGATAATTGACAGATTCGTCTTCTCATCGAACGGAAGAAGAGGCTGGATGGCTCCGAACCAGTATTGGACTCCCGGCGTTCTTGCCCCGATGGCGATCATGGGTAAGTATTATATGTATTACGGAAATGATTTTGTTCCTCCGAGAGACCTTGGAAGGTTCTGCGCGGAAAGACTGAAGCAGGAACTTGTTCTTGACAATGCCGGTATCTGCAGGTTCCACAGGGCGTGGGCAGAGGAAATGATGCCCGAGATCATCGGTTCTATCTACGGAATGAAGGATAAATTCAACTCTTCAGTATCATTCACCGCGAGCAGGATAAATTCAAGGAACGCCTCAGTATTTCTCGAATCAGAAAGAAATATTGATCTCATTCATACTTTTCTGAAAAGAAAAAGTGACGAAGAGAAAGAGAACAGGCAGGAACTTCTTGACTGGATCGAACAGTTCGATAAGAACAAGTATGAGGCGGCTTTGAACTTCTGGTTCGAGATAAGGAAAGGTATAGACGAATCATTAAGAGATTTTCAGTGATTTGATTTAGACTGATTTTTTTCGTATATTGTTTTCTGTGACAGGACTAATAATTACAGGAGACCGCAATGAAAACAATACTTATGATAATGATAGCATCATCATTTCTAAACTTTCTAACAGCCTTACCTGCGAGGGAAAATATGGTAAATGCACAGCTTATCAGAAGGGGGATCAGCCACCCTTCAGTTCTTTCCGCAATGAGAAAGGTCGAGAGGCATAAACTTGTGCCCGATAACATGAGAAGGCGGGCTTACGATGATTCGCCTCTTCCTATTGGCTACGGTCAGACGATCTCGCAGCCGTATATAGTGGCATTCATGACTGAAGCGATCCTCCCGGAAAAAAACCACAGGGTGCTCGAGATCGGAACAGGATCGGGCTACCAGGCAGCCGTTCTCGCCGAGATCGTGTCCGAGGTCTATACGATCGAGATCGTAAAAGAACTCGGTGAAAGGGCTAAAAAAGACCTCGGCGAACTTGGGTACGGGAACATTCATGTTAAGCTCGCTGACGGCTATTACGGCTGGTCGGAGCACGCTCCGTTCGATGCGATAGTCGTGACAGCCGCCGCCGAATATATTCCGCCTGCCCTTGTCGAGCAGCTTAAAACAGGCGGAAGAATGATAATACCGGTCGGCTCGAATTTTATGGTCCAGCAGCTCGTTCTCGTTGAAAAAACGGAGGATGGGGTAAGGACCCGCAGTCTCATGCCCGTCAGGTTCGTTCCATTCACCAGAGAAAAATGATGAAGAGAGTCCCGCAGGCACTTTTTCTCCTGTCGCTTTCGATCATAGGTTTTCAGATAATTCTGATGCGGATACTCTCTGTAAACCAGTGGGATAATTTCGCGAATCTGATCATCAGTACAGCGATGCTCGGTTTCGGTTCGGCTGGATCCTTTCTCGCTGTCTTCAAAAAAAGACTGCTTAGGCGTGCGGACACTCTTATACCCCTTCTAATGATACTGTGTCCTGTTTTCATGCTGTCCGCTTACAGGGTGTCGCAGGCAGAAGCGTTCAGGTTCGACACCTATCTTGTTTTCTTTTCAGCCGGACATCTTCTGAGACTGGGCGGATTTATTCTGCTCTACTTTCTGCCGTTCTTTTTGTGTGCTCTTTCGATAGGACTGATCTATGTCCGGAATATCGGCAGTATAGGCAGATTGTATTTTTCTAATCTCGCGGGTTCAGGAGCAGGCGGGTTCGCGGCTCTGGTCTTGTTAAAATATTTGTTCCCGCACCACGCTCTGACTGCAGCCGCTTTTTTCCCGTTCGCTGCAAGCATTCTTCTGATCCCCGAAAAAGGGAGGCGGATATATTTCACGGCTCACGCGCTCTTCGCGGCACTGATAACTCTTTCGATAATCTCGCCACTGCCGCCGTCAATGTCGCAGTATAAACCGCTTGCAAGAACGAAACTGATAGATGACGCGGAAGTGACCGTGAAAAAAAGCGGGCATCATTCGCTGGTGCATATTATCGAGTCCGGCCGGCTCAGGCACGCACCCGGTATCAGCCTGAACTATGCGGGACATATCCCTGCAAGGCCGGCTGTTTTTGTCAACGGCAACGCGGCGGGCTCAATTCCGGGGTATCACGGAGACTCTGATCCGCTTTTTGAGAACTCGATCTTCATTCTGCCTTATCTCATTTCAGATCGTCATAAGGTTGCCGTAATTTCTTCGGGGACAGGAACTTTCGTATCTCACGCGATAAACGCCGGAACTTCAGAAATTGACGCTTTCGAGCATAATGCAGATCTTCTTGTAGCTATGGAAAAATGGCATAAATCTAACTATCCGTCAGTGTATAGCCACGGATCGGTCAGTCTTTACAATATTGAGGCAAGAGCTTTTCTCCGGAACACGGATAAGAATTATGATCTTATATACTTGCCTTCAGCAGGAAGTTTCGGAGGAAGTTCCGGACTTGACGCTCTCAAAGAAAATTTCAACACCACAAAAGAGGCACTCGCCATATATTGGAACAGCCTGAATGAAAACGGCAGTCTTGCAGTCACTGTTTATACGGATTTTCCTCCCAGGGCAACACTCAAGACGGTCTATATGCTTTCAGAAATGCTGAGAAGCAGCGGTATAAGCGATCCGGAACAACATATGATCGGGGTCAGAAGCTGGAATGCTGTCAACTTTGTCGTCTCGAAGCGGCCGGTCTGTCGTGAAACGATAAAAAATGTAATAGAATTTTGCCGCAATAACTCATTCGATCCTTTCATACTTTCGGGCATAAGCCATGAGGAAAAGGTTTACTTCAATTATATCCCCGGCACAGAACTTTTCGATCTGACAGAAAAAATACTGAAAGGCGATACCTCCGAGGCTGACGACTATCTTTTCTACATACGCCCGGCTACGGACAACAGACCTTATTTTTCCAGATATCTCAGGATATCAAAATTTAAAGATCTCATGCAGAAATTTCCCATAAATGAGATCCCGTTCCTTGAGCTCGGATATTTGATCGTATGGCTGACACTGATCTTCTCGATCATCTTTTCGGCCGTTCTGACGATACTGCCGGTCGCGATACATAAAAGCGGAGGTAAGAAGATACCCGTATTACTTTATTTCGGATCAATAGGACTCGGTTACATGCTGATAGAGATAATATTCATACAGAGGTTCGTGCTGTATCTCGGAAAACCGCTTTACGCAGTAACAGCAGTTCTCGGAATACTGCTTGTATCTTCAGGCGCGGGAAGCTATTTTTCAGACAGGATCGCTCCCGGAGGAAAAAAGCACGCTTACGCACTCGCCGCAATATCATCCGTACTGATATTTTACCTTTTCGCCCTCACACCGGTACTTAATCTCACTTCAGGCGCGAATATTGGGGTAAAATCTGTCATAACGCTGTTCACGGTCGCTCTGCCCGGCTTCTTTATGGGAATGCCTTTTCCGCTCGGGCTCAAAGCTGTCGGAAATTCCGATGAGGATTCAGTACCTTGGGCCTGGGGTATAAACGGGTTCTTTTCGGTCATCGCCGCGCCCCTCGCACTCATAGTCGCAGTCGAGGCAGGATCTTTCGCAGTATTTTCAGCCGGAGCAGCCGCGTACCTTACCGCTCTGGTGTCGGTTAGAAAAATAAAAATCAGATGATATCAGATGATAGAGGTAATATTATGGCAACAGATAGACATTTCGCGGATCATGTGCTCGAGCAGCTTGAAGGCGCAGGCGAAGTGACCGCAAAAAAAATGTTCGGAGAATACGGAATATTTCTCAACCGTAAAATGATCGCGATACTTGCCGATAACCAGATGTTCGTCAAGCCCACCGAGGCAGGCAGAAAATACATCGGAGAGCCGGAAGAAGCGCCGCCCTATACCGGAGCAAAGAACTACTATCTCATAGACAATATAGACGACCCTGACTGGCTTTGCGAACTGATAAAGATCACCGAAAAAGAACTACCGGTGCCCAAGCCGAAGAAAAAGAAATAATGACCTTGATATATAACGCGTGTGATACAATTTTATAAACCTAAACGGAGGTGTGTTATGAACAAAAAAATAATGATAGCTCTTAGCGTGATTGCTCTACTTCTGCTGGCCGGATGCGCTGCAAGTCCGAATGATGCGCTGGAGTTTTCAGAAATGGCACAGGAACCGGCAGGTTTTCTGCTCGGTATATGGCACGGTATGATATCCCCGATCACTTTCGTGATCTCGCTTTTCAATGAAAATGTGGGGATGTATGAGATATACAATAACGGCGGCTGGTATAACTGCGGATTTCTTCTCGGAGTTGGTGGCGTATTCGGCGGCGGCGTAAAGGAAATTTTCTGAAGATTTTTAAAATCTAACTCCTTGTATTAAGTATAAATTTTCATTATATTACCTGTGTGATACTATCATATGATACTATCATGATCCTAAATGGAGGTATATGAAACCGCCTTATGATATTACACCGGAGATTTTAAATCTGATAGCTTCGGCTTCTGAAAAACTCGGCGAGATCAACGCTTCTCATCTTTACAGACCTTCGCCTCAGCTCAGGCGCGAGAACAGGATCAGGACGGTTCAGTCCTCCGTAGCTATTGAAGGAAATTCTCTTTCGCTTGATCAGGTTACGGCTATATTTGACGGCAAAAAGGTCACCGGCCCTAAGACAGATATTCTTGAAGTTAAAAACGCGATTGAACTTTATAAAAGGATTTCTGAGTTTGATCCTTATTCTCTATCTTCATTTCTGAAAGCTCATTCTGTGCTTATGAAAGGGCTGGCGGGCGATCCGGGAAAATTCAGAAGCGGTTCTCTCGGGATAGTCAAAGGGGCAGAGGTAATGCACATAGCTCCGCCGGGCGACAGAGTCAAATTTTTGATGAGTGATCTGTTCAAGTATCTGAAAAATGTAAAAGATTCAGTTTTAATTAAAAGCTGCGTATTTCACTATGAAACAGAGTTCATTCATCCATTTAGTGACGGTAACGGCAGAATAGGCAGATTCTGGCAGACTTTGATACTCTGCGGTAAGTATCCTGTTTTCGAGTATCTGCCGATAGAAAGCATTATAAAGGAAAAACAACAGCGTTATTATGATGTTCTTTCTGCCTGCGATAAGGAAGGAAAGTCAACAAAATTCATAGAGTTCATGCTCGGGATTATTGTTTCTGAACTTGAGAAAATACTGATCAACGAAACAAAAGTAATGAGTTCTGAAGACAGATTATGTGCGGCTAAACAGAAATTTGGAGAAAAAGAGTTTTCGAGAAAAGAATATCTGCGTTTATTTAAGAACATATCCCCGGCAACTGCAAGCAGGGATCTGAAAGCGGGCAGTGTTTCAGGTCTGCTTTTGAAAAAAGGTGACAAGAATAGAGCAGTTTATCTGTTTGATGATGATTTGTTTGAATATATGACATAGAGCATTGTTGGAAAGTGTATAACTGCTTATTCTTAAAAGAAAAAGGAGACTGTGATGTACAAAGTATCCTGTTTCATGTATTATCTGATGTTTGTTTTACTGCTTCCGTTCATGTTCGCTTATGCAGACAGACCTGAGATTGATTTTGATCACGGTATGTTTGATTCTGTACTTAATAAATATGTCAGTAACGGACTTGTTGATTATAAGGCACTCAAATCGGACAGAAAAGAACTTGATGAGTATTTGAATAAATTGGCAGGTCTGGGCGCGAATGATTTTAAAAAAATGACGGAGACGCATCAGCTTGCATACCTGATAAATCTATATAACGCCGAAACCTTAAGGCTGATAATTGATAACTATCCCGTTAGAGGTATCAGAAGCATCGGAGGTTTTTTCAAAAGTCCGTGGAGTTTGCCTGTTGTTTCGCTTTTCGGCAAGAAAATCAGTCTGGACGATCTGGAGCACGAGATTATCAGGGTAAATTATGATGAGCCCAGAATTCACGCTGCCCTTGTCTGTGCTGCAATAGGATGTCCGGAGCTGAGGAATGAAGCATACAGAGGCGGCGATTTGGACAGTCAGCTTGAATCTCAGATGAGAGGCTTTATGGGAGATTTAAACAAAAACAGCCTCGATATGTCTAAAAGGACTGCTAATCTTTCTCCGATATACAAGTGGTATTCCGAGGATTTCGAGAAAAAGACAACACTGCTTGACTATTTAAGAAACTACTGGCCTTTTGATGTTTCTGAAGTGAATTTTAAGGGCTGGAGGATCAGATATACTAAATACGACTGGAGTCTTAATGAAAAATAAATTTAAGGTCATCGCATGGGTGCTTGTACTTGCGGTCGTTATCATCCTCTTTCGCGTGTTTAACATACAGGATCATCTCGCTAACATTCTTTCACGGATAGAAGATCTCGGGGTCGCAGGATATTTTGTATATATCCTTTTGTATATTGCTGCATGCGTTTTTCTGCTTCCCGGATCGGTACTGACTTTAGGTGCAGGTTTTATATACGGTGTGGGCAAAGGGTCTGTTCTTGTTTCAGCAGCCTCAACTCTCGGGGCATCAGCGGCTTTTATCATTGGAAGATATTTCGCCAGAGATATGGTAAGAAAAAAGATAGATTCTAAAAAGAGTTTCAAAGATATTGATGAAGCTGTTTCCAAAGAGGGCAGTAAGATAGTATTTCTTCTGAGGCTTTCTCCGGTTTTTCCTTTTAATATTCTCAATTATTCTCTCGGGCTTACAGGCATCAGATTCAGAGATTATTTTTTCGCTTCGTGGATAGGCATGATACCGGGAACAATGATGTTCGTTTATCTCGGTTCCCTCGCAGGCAGTCTTGCGTCTGTCGGTACGGATCAGGGCAGCGGACGGTCTGCTGCGGAATGGACACTTTACGGAGCCGGACTTGCAGCTACTGTCGCAGTGACTGTTTTTATAACTAAGATCGCACGAAATGCTTTAAATAGAAAATTACCGTTAAAGGACGGGGGAATGAATGAAGAACGGGTATGATTATGATGTTGCGGTAATTGGCGGAGGCGGCGCGGGTCTTTCAGCTGCTCTTACAGCTTCCGGATTCGGGAAAAAGACTGTTATCATCGAAAAGAACAAAACCGGAGGCGAGTGTACATGGTCGGGATGCATACCGACCAAGTCTCTTATCCATATTGCTCGTGGAGTTTCAGATTTCCGTACTCTTACTAAATTCTACGGACTTTCGGAAGAGTTTCTGAACAAAAAACCGGAAGGCGTACTCGATGAGGTCAGAAAGATCATTTACAGGGTGTATTCCGGAGAAGATCCTGAAGCTCTTAAACAAAAAGGTATTGATGTAATACAAGAGGAAGCGCTTTTAAAAGACAGCACAACGATCTCAGTAGGCAACAAAACAATAAAAGCAAAAAAAATAATTCTCGCACTGGGGTCTTCACCGATCATACCCCGACTTAAAGGTCTCACATCAAATGACTGCCTGACCAATGAGAATTTTTTTATGCAGAAAGAACTCCCTTCTTCGCTTATAATTCTGGGTGGAGGGCCTATCGGATCGGAACTTGCCCTTGCATCTTCAAGGCTCGGATGCAAAGTTACGATTGTTCAGTCGGGTCAATCTATACTTGCCCGTGAAGACAGAGAGCTTACCGCTTTACTGATGAAAAGGTTCATTGAGGAAGGTATAGTTATCGAAACCGACTCCAGAGCATCGGAATTTCGAAAGAACGGCGATGAAGTCGAACTTGATATAAAAACATCATCAGGCGTAAAAAAGACATTGAAAGCCGATGCCCTTTTGTGCGCAACGGGAAGGTCGCCCAACACATCGGGAGCAGGACTTGATGAAGCGGGAGTAAAATATTCCAGAGACGGTATAATAACAGATAAGTTTCTCCGTACATCTGTTCCCGGAGTATTTGCATGCGGGGATGTCGTCGGTCCGTACAGATTCAGTCATGTCTCAGGCAAAGAAGGTGTTACAGCCGCTCTGAACGCAATTCTTCCCTTCAAAACAGCAATGGATTATTCATCTGTGCTTTGGACAACCTTCACCGATCCGGAATTGAGCCGGTTAGGTTTAACTTTTGAGGAAGCTTTAGAAAAATTTGGAAACAGGATCAGGCTTATTAAAATACCGTTTTCAGATATAGAGAGGGCAGTTACAGAGAATAGAACGGAAGGCATTGCCAAGTTCGTGCTTGACAGAAAAAACATGATACTCGGGGTTCACATACTCGGAGTTTCGGCGGGTGAGATCATGCACGAAGCCGCTCTTTTAAAAAGATCCGGAAAGCCGCTTTCATACGCAAGAAAATATATGCACGCATATCCCGGATACTCCGATATTATTGCCAAAGCGGCACAAAAAGCTTATATTGAGAGTATAAATGACAATCTGATCGTAAAAATTATCAAGTATCTCAAAAAAGGAGTATAAATGGGCGAAGGATCTTGTAAGCAGGATACGGTTAAATGCGTAATTGACAGGGCGCAATTCAATGCGGGTGAAATGCATTTTAAACAAACGCTCGAATCAAATTCGGTGATCATAGATAAGTCGGATAAAATAGAAATACTTCAGCTGAACATCACCCGGAAATGCAATCTTAATTGCAATCACTGCCATGTAAGATCGGGGCCTGACAGGACAGAAAATATGAGTGATGAAGTTTTAGAAAAATGCATAGAGCTGGCTCACTGCTCTTCCGTGGGAACAATAGACATAACCGGCGGATCACCTGAAATGCATCCGGGTATAGAATTTCTGATAAAAGAACTGTCAAAAACTAAAAAGCGGCTTCTTGTAAGATCGAACCTTGCTATTCTCACCGAACCGGGATATGAAAGGTTTTATGATATTTATAAAGACAATAGAGTCGAAATAATCGGTTCTTTCCCTCACTATTCAAAGGAAGAATTCGAAAGTCAGAGAGGCCTCAGGGTTTTTGATAAGTGTATTGAAGCTTTGAAAATGCTGAACAGTATCGGGTACGGCCAAAAAGGTTCAGGTCTTATTCTTGATCTTGTTTACAATCCTTCCGGGGCTTTCATGCCCGGTGATCAAAGTCTGTTAGAAAACGAATTCAAAATGAGGCTGAAAGAACAGTTCGATCTTAATTTTAATAATCTTTTCTGCATGACCAATATGCCTGTAGGAAGATTTCTTGACTCTCTTACCGAAAACGGAAATTATGAAGACTACATCGCAGAACTTGTTAACTCTTTTAATCCGGCAGCCGCACAGGGAGTAATGTGCAGGAATACTTTGAGCGTTGGTCCTGATGGGGGAATATACAATTGCGACTTCAACCAGATGATGGAATTAGGTACTTCAGTAAAGGGAGCGAGAAATGTGTCCGGGCTTGAATGCGGCGATCTTGAAAATGTCAGAATTATTACCGCAAATCACTGTTACGGCTGTACGGCAGGCAGTGGATCAGGCTGACAGGGATCAGCTTCATAGTTATGAAAAGAAAAATAATATTGATAACGAGATACCCCGAGCCGGGAAAATGCAAGCAGAGACTGTCAATTCTTGCTGGAGAAGCAAATGCCGCGCATATTCAGAAGATTATGATCATGACAATACTCGAATCCTGCAGGGAATACCTTTCAACAGATCCGGCGGCCTTAGAGGTTTGTTACACGGGGGCGTCAGAGGAAAAAATGAGGTCAATATGCGGAGATGCTCTTTACAAAGAACAGACTGAAGGAGATCTCGGATCTAAACTGAGTACAGCATTCGAAAGATCCTTCGATGAAGGATATTCTGAGGTTCTGGCAATAGGAACAGATATTCCTGATATTTCATTAGCTGTGATCCAATCGGCTTTTGATTCTTTAAAAACAAATGATATTGTTGTCGGACCTGCTTATGACGGCGGATACTATCTTATCGGAATGAAATCGGGCCATCCGAAACTGTTTACGCAAGAAATTCCATGGGGCGGAGACAGAGTGTTTGAAAAAACGCTCAGGATCGCAGGAAAAAGGTCACTTTCGGCAGGTGTTTTAAAAAAATTACTAGATATTGACCGTCCCGAAGATATATTCAGGATAAATAATCCGAAGATCGTAAATGATCTTCCAAATCCGCTGATCTCTGTTATAATTCCGGTGCTGAACGAGGAAAAATACCTGGCAGGAACTCTCGAATTTTTCAGAGACAGAAAAAATATTGAGGTCATAGTTTCAGACGGGGGCAGCACTGACGGTACTGTCGGGATTGCCGAGAGATTCAGCTGCAAAGTTATAAGATCAGATAAGGGCAGGGCCGTTCAGCAGAATTCAGGAGCTGCTGCCGCAGGCTCATCCGTACTGCTTTTTCTTCATGCAGATACAATTCTGCCGCAAGATTTCGAATACGAAGTGTTTAAAACTCTTTCGGCGAAAAAAACAGCCTGCGGGGCCTTTAACTTGAAGATAAGCGGTAAAAAGAAACACCTTCTATTTGTAAGTCTTCTTATTAACATCAGAAGCACTTTGTTCGGATCTCCATATGGAGATCAGGCACTATTTATGACGAAAAGGACATTTGAAAAAGCAGAAGGATTCAAAGAACTTTTTATTATGGAGGATTACGAATTTGTTTCAAGGTTAAAAAAGACCGGCAGGATAAGAATATCGAGGAAAAAAGTGATAACATCAGGCAGAAGATGGGATACTGTTGGTTTGTTGAGGACATTTTTTATCAATATGAAGATGAGAATATTGTTTCATGCGGGAACAGATTCCGAAAAACTCCGTAGAATTTACTATAAACAAAGGATTTGAGATGCCGAGAATAAAAGTTATTGAACATGAAGATGCGCAGGGAGATTTAAAAGAAGTATATGATAGCCTGTTAAAAAGCAGAGGAAAGCTCGCGGCCGTTCATAAAATCCAGAGCCTGAGGCCGAAAAGCATCACTGCACACATGGACCTTTACATGGAAATTATGTTTTCGCGTTCTGAGCTTTCGAGGGCACAGAGGGAAATGATAGGGGTAGTAGTATCATATGCGAACGGATGCAAATACTGCACAAGGCATCATGCTCATGCGCTGAACTTCTACTGGAAAGATGATATCAAGACGGAAAAGCTCATAAACGGCAATTTTACAGATATTCTGTCTGAAAGCGACAGAGTCCTCTGTGATCTTGCGTTAAGTCTGACCCTTGAACCGGGTAAACATGAAAAAAACGATTTTATAGAGGTACTCAAAGAGCGTGGATATAGCGATGAGGCTGTTCTTGATGTAGTTCTGGTGATATCGTATTTTAATTTCGTGAACAGAATAGTCCTTTCACTTGGTGTTGCTTTTGATGAGAATGAAGCCAAGGGATATAATTACTGATGAATAAATCAAGGGGTGAATAATGAGAGCATTGAGATCTGCTGTGCTTATAGTTATGTGGTCGGCATCGGTTCTTTTCGCAGTTTGCGGCAATGAAAAAGGTACGGAGCCTTACGGGTTGAGTGTTGAGGAGTTCGCATTAATCCTTTCGGCGCAGGAAAGTATTCCCAACGACAGTATTTTTGTTATGGATTTCCGTACGCCGCAGGAGTTTATGGCCGGAACGGCAATAGGGGCTGTAAATATGCCCGTTCAGATACTGGACAGATATATTCCCGAGCTGATAGAAATGAAAAATGAAAAACCGAAGCTTAATTTTATAATATTCTGCAGGACGAACAACCGTTCATGTCATGCCGCTCAGGTCATGCTGAAGGCCGGGCTGAAGGACATCTACGTTGCTCCGGGATGGCATTTCTGGACAGATGAGAATATGGGCGATCTAGTGGTAAAAACGTAATAAAGAAAGTATTTTATGGGAAGAAAAAGAATAAAACTCGGATTTTTTCCGACACCAGTCCTGGAAATGAAAAGGCTTTCTGATCATCTTGGAGGACCGAAGCTGTTTGTTAAGAGAGACGATCTTACCGGACTCGCTTTAGGCGGAAACAAGACCCGAAAGCTGGAATATCTTTTCGCTGAAGCCGTTGCATCAGGATGCGATTCTGTAATAACGGCCGGAGCGGAGCAGTCTAATCACTGCAGGCAAACAGCGGCTGCAGCTGCAGTCTGCGGGCTGGAATGCCACCTTGTACTGGGCGGAGCGGAGCCCAATTCTTTAAAAGGTAATCTTCTTCTTGACAATCTTCTGGGAGCAGTTATTCACTGGACAGGAGAGTACAGAAAAGGCGAGAAGATTCCTGAAATAGTCAAAAACCTTCATAATTCGGGCAAAAAACCGTATGTTATCCCTTACGGAGGTTCAAATCCAACCGGTGCTCTCGGTTTTGTTGAAGCTGTAAGAGAACTTTCCGCTCAGTGCGATGAATATGAACTTTCATTCTCGCATATCGTTTTTGCATCAAGTTCAGGCGGCACACAGGCGGGACTTATGGTTGGAAAAGTTCTCTATGATCAGAGATTTGAAATTATCGGGATAGGTATAGACAAAACTGATTCAGGTAACAATTTTTCAAAAAAAATTCTTGATCTCGCGAATGACTCCGCTAAATTGATTGCTGAAGATATAAGCTTCGTTTCATCCGATGCAACAGTCATCAATGATTATCTCGGAGAAGGTTACGGCATAGTTGGTCAGGCCGAAAAAGAAGCGATAAAGCTTCTCGCTGAAAAAGAGGGTATTATTCTTGATCCGGTTTATACAGCAAAGGCTATGGCTGGTCTTATCGCTATGATAAACAAAAGAGTTTTCAGTCAGAATGACACTGTTCTTTTCTGGCATACGGGTGGCACTCCGGCTCTATTTACATAATTTTATAACAAATCAGGAAGATTTATGAAAAACAGATCAGAGATCACGAAAGATTTAAACAAACTTATGTACGCCGAAGAAAAAGTAATTGCTGTATGGGAGGGTGGTTCTGTTGCTACCGGATTTGCGGATGAATACTCCGATCTGGACATTGTTATTGTATGCGAGGATGATGCGGTTGAAGAAATATTTTCACTAATTGAATCTCATCTTGAAAAAAGTTACGGGATAATTAAAAAATACAGAGTTCCCGAGCCGGCCTGGCACGGTTTTTCCCAGTGTTTTTATAAAACCGGTAATGTGCCCGGATATTTCTATTTCGATGTGGCTGTTATCAGAAGGTCTGTTCCTGATAAGTTCACGGCAAAAGACAGACACGGTGATCCAGCGGTGTGGTTTGATAAGGAAAAAATAATAGATACTTCGCCTACTCCTGAAGAGAAGGTTATAGAAAAAGGCAAAGAATATTTCAGACATATATTTGATTCAGACTTTTTAATGGAAACAGAGCTTAAGAAAGCGATCGCGAGAAAGAATTTTACTGAGGCTTTCCAGTCATACATCAGAGTTATGAACGGATGTCTTGGAATACTTCTTAATCTTAAATACCGTCCGTCCAGAGTTGATTTTGGCCTCAGGTACGCATACAGGGATTTTCCGGAAGACGAGGTTAAGCTTCTGACTGATTCTTATAAAATTAACTCGATTGATGATATTGAGTTTAAAGCCAGTAAGGTACTTAACAGGATAAATGAACTGAAAAGCGAACTCAAACCCGAATGGTACTGAAAACGATCTGAGTAACTTAAACCTATGTTAAATCTATTTGACTAAATTCCGTAATTTTTTATTTGCTTTTCCACTCAGGATAACTTAATTTTAGCCCCATGGAAAAAATCGGGTTTTCAATACTGATAATTGTTTTTTTGCTGCTTTTTTCCTGCGAAAAAAACAACAATCTCCGGATAAGCGGTTCGTTCAGCGAATTTACGACCGATATATCTGTCATAATTTATGATGTAAGTCCCAAAGATACCGCAAAGGCATTCGAAGCTCTGGAAAAAGCAAGAGGCATTTTTTCATACTTCAACTCTGAGATGAATTCCTATGACGAAAGTTCGGCTCTCTCAAAGCTAAACATGGCTGAAGCGGGTGTTAAAACAGAAGTACCTGTATCTTTAAGGAGAATCCTTGATATCTCCAGAAATATTCATGAATATACTGACGGGGCTTTTGATGTTGCGGTTCTTCCTCTGGTAGATCTCTGGAGAAAAAGCATAACAGAAACCGGAAGCATTCCTTCGAAAGAAGAGATATCCCGAATCCTTTCCATATCAAACCTTGAATGCTATGTTTTTGAAAACGATTCTTTCACAGTAGCTGACCCTTTATGCAGGATCGGTCTTGGAGGAATAGCAAAAGGTTACGCCGCCGATTCTGTTTCCGCTTACCTGAAAAGCCGAGGTTTCAGCGACCATATAGTTGATGCGGGCGGAGACATGACAGTTTTTTCAAAAACTCCCAGAATGATAGGCATAGTTCATCCCAGAAGAAACGGTGAGATGATCGACACCTTATTTGTCTCGGCGGGGTCTGTGGCTACATCAGGTGATTACGAGAAGTATTTTGATTATGAAGGCGTCAGGTATTCACATATTATAAATCCATTTACGGGATACGGCATATCTGACTGCGCGGCCGTTACGGTCGTTTCCGAAAAAGCGTATCTGAGCGACGCTTTCGCTACAGCCGTTATGGTCATGGGAAGGGAAAAAGGCAGGATTTTAATAAAAGACAACAACCTTTCGGGTATTATATATTATCTTAACGAAGCAGGCGAAGTTGAAAGCGAAAGGATCAATATGTCCGGGTATATGAAGACAAACTGCGGAGGCGGAGCTAAATGAAAACCGGAATATATTTTGAGACCGAAGCCGAAATCGTAAGCCGGAAAGTAGAAGCTGAGGATATTGTTTCCTGCGTTCTTAAAGCGGAAAAAACCGCTGATACTTTCAAACCGGGCCAGTTCATTACTGTCCAGGTGACCGCAAAAAACCTTTCCGTTCCCGTACTTAGAAGGCCATTCGCAATATCGTCAGTTGACGGCGATAAGATCGAGTTTATTTTTCATGTAGCGGGAAGAGGCACTGATATTCTTAAGGAGAGTATAAAGAACGGCAGAACTCTTAAGATACTAGGGCCGCTCGGGAACGGTTTTGATACAGGAGACCTGTCGAAGAAGAAACTTCTGATAGCCGGAGGAATAGGGATTGCACCCATTAAAAGCCTTCTTGAGTATTATGACGCCAAAGGAAAGCCGGCGGTGCTTTTATGGGGCAACAGGACAGCCGGGGGATTTTTCGACACTGATCATTATTCATCAAGATCATCTAAGTTCGTAAAAGCGACAGACGACGGATCGGAAGGATTTTCCGGTAATGTTGTGGACGCTCTCGAATCGGGCGAAGTTACTTCGGGAAGCGACCTGTCAGAATTCGATATTTTCGCAGTCGGTCCCGAACCTATGATGAGAGCCGTTTCGTCATACCTTGACGGAATGGGCCTTGAGTGCCAGGTGTCGCTTGAGACGCCTATGGCGTGCGGCATGGGAGTTTGTCAGGGATGCGCCGTTCAAAAAAAGGACGGTTCGGGTTACCTGCTCGTATGTAAGGACGGGCCGGTTTTTTTCAGCAGTAAAGTGAAGTTATAAATTTCGGAAAATGATCAGTTTATGGAAGAGAACATTAAAATAAAGACCATCCTCAGCGGAATAAAACCGACCGGACAGCTTACTATCGGAAACTATATCGGCGCGATGAAGAATTTTATTAGGCTTCAGGACGATTATGACGCGCTTTATATGGTGGTGGACCTTCACGCGCTGACGGTGCCTCAGGATCCTAAAGAGCTCAGGCAGAAAACACTGTCGGTTATCGCTCAGTACATAGCTGTGGGGCTTGACCCGGAAAAAAGCACGCTTTTTATACAGTCGCATGTTACTGGGCACACTGAGCTCGCATGGGTACTCGGATGCCTGACCGGGCTCGGCGAACTGAGCAGAATGACCCAGTTCAAAGATAAATCGGCAAAACCGGGCGCGAACATCAACGCTGGACTTTACACCTACCCAATACTTATGGCTTCCGACATTCTGCTCTATAACGCCGACCTTGTACCTGTAGGCGATGACCAGAAACAGCATGTTGAGCTCACAAGAGATATCGCCATCAGGTTCAATCACAGATACTCTGACACATTTACTGTTCCCGAACCCGTCATACCAAAAAGCGGGGCGAGGATAATGGACCTTCAGGACCCTTTGAGCAAAATGGGAAAAACAGATTCGGGAGAAAGCGGAAGAATAGCTCTAATCGACGATCCGGCTGTAGTCGCCAAAAGAATCAAGAGCGCGGTTACTGATTCGGGAACTGAAATAATCTATTCCGATAAAGACGAAAAGGCCGGGATAAGGAATCTGCTTACGATCTATTCGAATCTGTCAGGCATACAGGTAGCTGATCTCGAAGCTAAATATGCCGGAAAAGGTTACGGCGAATTTAAAAAGGATCTTGCCGACATTGTTACTCAGTCACTCAGTCCCATAAAACAGAAGCATGACGAGCTTATGAAAAACAAGGATTATCTTGACGAAGTCTTGAGAAACGGAGCCGAAAAAGCTCAGAACAAGGCATGGAAAATGCTGAGCAAAGTTTACAGAAAGACCGGACTCGTGCAGTTGAAAAGATAGAATAACGGAGGCGTTATGAACGAAAATATTTTCAGGGAATACGACATAAGAGGAGTAGTTGAAAAAGACTTCACGAACGGTGTAGTTGTGAACATCGGCAAAGCCTTCGCGACCTATATCAGGAAGGAGGGGCTCAGGAACTGCGTGGTCGGTTTCGATGCCAGGCTTTCTGCTGATTATCTCTTTTCAACCTTCACCAACGCCTTGAGGGACTGCGGAATTGATGTTACATGCATAGGGCAGTGTACTTCGCCGATCCTCTATTTTGCTCAGATACACCTTAATGCCGATTCTGCTGTCATGATAACGGGCTCACACAATCCTTCGGATATGAACGGATTTAAGATGCTTACAAAAAATTCCGCACTTTACGGAGAAAAAGTCCAGCAGCTTAAAAGAACGATACTTGAAGGTTCCTACGCACAGAGGAGCGAATTTGAGGCCGCCGGAACACTGAAGAACATTTCGGTCACAGATGCCTATCTCAATTTTTTGAAAAGCAATATAAAGATGGGTGACAGAAAGCTTAAGGTTGTAATTGATGGCGGCAACGGAACGGGCGGAGAGGTCGCGGCGGAGATAATAAAGAATATCGGGCACGAAGTGACAGAACTTTACACTAAACCTGACGGCACTTTTCCAAACCATCATCCCGATCCCACTGTTCCTGACTATATGACAGACCTGATCGCGAAGGTAAAAGAGACCGGCGCAGACCTCGGTATAGGATACGACGGAGATGCCGACAGGATCGGCGTTGTCACCGAAGACGGCAGGCTCATATTCGGCGACAGCCTGATGGCTATTTTCGCCAAAGAGATCCTTTCGAGGAAACCCGGAGCCGTGATCGTGGGCGAGGTCAAGTGTTCAAAAACCCTCTATGACGAGATCGAAAGACTCGGCGGTAAAGGGATCATGTGGAAAGCGGGCCATTCGCTTATCAAGGCGAAAATGAAAGAAACGGCCGCAGAACTCGGCGGCGAGGTCAGCGGGCATATATTCTTCAAAGACAGGTTCTTCGGCCACGACGATGCTCTTTACGCTTCCCTAAGGCTTCTCGAAATTCTTTCGAATACCGATAAGAGCGTGACGGGGCTTCTGTCTCATTTGCCGAAAATGATAATGACTCCTGAGATCAGGCTTGAATCGTGCGATGAGAAAAAATTCGCTATTGTTGAAAAAGTCACTGAATATTTTAAACGCGAAGGTTATGATGTGTGCGATGTTGACGGCGTAAGAGTCATATTCGATGACGGTTTCGGACTTATAAGAGCATCCAATACACAGCCTGCTCTCGTACAGAGATATGAAGCTTCGACACAGGAAAGACTCGATGAAATAATGGACCTTATGCAGACTAAATTAAAAGAATTTGAACAGTTATAAGAAAATAAAGGAGAAGAAGATGGCAAAGAAAAAGATGACGAAATTCGACATCATTAAAAAAGTGCATGAGATAACCGGCATATCCTACAAGGAAACAGGAAGCGTTATCAACAATGCTATTGAAGTGATAAAAGAAGGTTTAAAACAGGATTCTGTCATTGAATTGAGAGGATTCGGCACATTCAGGGTAGCTGAAAGAGCTGCGAGAATAGCCTATAAACCGAAAGGCAGAGAAAAACTTGAAATACCTGAGAAAAGAGTTCCGGTTTTCAAGCCTGTCAAGAGCCTGAAAGATAAAGTTGATAAAAATTCAAAAAAATAAGGGAGGGCTTAAATGCCAAGCGGAAAGAAAAGAAAGAGACACAAGATCAATACTCATAAAAGAAAAAAGAGACTGAGAAGAAACAGGCATAAAAAGAAATAAGTAAAAAAAAGCGGGTCAATCCCGCTTTTTTTATGCCGCTATTTTATTGATATTAGACTGAGTGATCTTATTATAGTGTGACCGAGTTTACGGATATCATCCGAAGGTTCAGTCAAATCAGGTATCTGAACAACTGTCATTCCTGCATTCAGTGCTGATCTTACACCGTTGTCAGAATCCTCGAAAGCGATGCATTTTACAGGTTCAACTTCTGCTTTTACGGCAGCTTGAATATATATAGTCGGATCCGGCTTTGAGTTTTTCACCTGATCCCCTCCGGTGATCACAGAAAAATAGTCTTTAAGACCCGAATTGACCAGTTTTTTTAAAGCGAGCTGAGTATCGGTTGAAGTAACTACTGCCATATATGCATTTTTGGATTTAAGAGTTTTTAATAGTTCAAAGACTCCGTCTTTTATATCTACAGGTTCGTTCCCGATCTTATTTCTGTAAAGTGTGTTCCATTTCAGGTTCACTTTATCATAAGGAATAAATTGCGAGAAACCGTTTTTCAGTATTACATTTCCCTCATCTGTACCTCTGCCTATACATCTTCTGTAAATACTGAAATCAGGATCGTATCCGTATTCTAAACACACATCTCTGAAGCAGTTCCAGCAAAGTTTTTCTGTATCGAGCAGAAGTCCGTCCATGTCAAAAAAGAACGCTTCGAAAAAAGCCGTGTCAATTATGATCTTATCATTCATGTCAATGCCTCCAGATTTAAGCTAAATTTAAGAAAAAATAAGTGTAAAAAAAATATAAATATATATTGTATGAATTATTCCTAAAGCTTATCATTATGCTGTATTGGCTGCGATGAGTATAATTAGTGTGTTTGATAATATGAAAAAAATAAAGATAGTGACCCTGGGATGCGACAAAAATCTGGTTGACAGCGAAATGCTCGCCGGCAGACTTTCGGAAAAATTTGAGTTATCGCCTGATTTTGAGGACGGTGAAGCCGTTGTTATAAATACATGCGGTTTCATAGGCGATGCGAAAAAACAATCCGTTGAGGCGATCTTTTCAGCCGTAAGAGAAAAAAATGAGGGAAAGTTCAGAAAAGTTCTTGTTACAGGATGTTTGATAGAAAGGTATTACGATGAAATGAAAAAAGAGATTGAGGAGGTTGACGGTTTCTTCAGGCTGGGTGATTTTGAGGAGATGGCAAAATTTTTCTCAATAGGATCACCTGCTCCGGTTGAGCCTTACCGTGAAAGGATCGCTCTTGAAAGCTCCCATTATTCGTTTATCAAAATATCGGACGGCTGCAACCAGAAGTGTTCCTACTGCGCTATTCCGGGTATCAGGGGCAGGTACATATCACGGACAGTTGAGTCGATCTGTTCCGAAGCGGAATTCATGATCAATTCGGGCGTAAAGGAGGTTATACTCGTAGGTCAGGAAATTTCATCCTACGGTAAAGATTTATACAAAAAACGGATGATATCCCATCTGTTGAAAGAACTCTCTAAAATATGCGGAAAAAAAGCATGGATCAGGCTGCTTTACACACATCCTTATCTTGTTGACAGAGAGTTTATTGAAACAGTGGCTCAACATGAGAATATATGTAACTACATAGATCTTCCTGTTCAGCATACAAGGACAGAAATACTCAGGTCGATGGGCAGAAGAGATACTACAGATTCTCTATATACAAAGATCCGGATGATAAGAGAAATCATTCCCGATATTGCAATAAGGACTTCGATAATAACAGGATTTCCCGGCGAGACCGTAAAGGTTTTTAACTGTTTAAAGAAAGACATCTCTGAATTGCGTTTTGACAGGCTCGGAGTTTTTCCCTTTTCAAAAGAGGAGGGCACAAGAGCTTTCGGCATGCAGGGACAGATAAGCAGAAAGACCGCCGAAAAAAGAGCGTCCGGGGTAATGGATATTCAGAGAGAAATATCTTATGAGAATAATTCAAAACTGGTCGGAACTGTACAGACGGTGCTTATCGACAGGATCGAAGGTCAGTATTCGGCGGGAAGAACATACAGAGATGCTCCCGATGTTGATAATGAAGTGTTTTGTGAAAAAAAACTCAAACCCGGAAAATTCTGCAGAGTAAAAATTGTTAGAGCTGACGATTATGATCTTTACGGCGAGTTTTTGAGCGAGATGACCTTTCCGTTCTGAATCCTGATCAGTACCCTGTCTCCTTCATAATACAGATCATGTGAAAGATATTCGTAAACCCCGCCATCTTCGGTTCTGAGAACAAGGTGAAAGCCCTGCCATGTAAGTATTTTTTCCGTTATGTTTCTGTCAATTATTTGAGGGCCGTCCTCAAACTCTCCGACAAGAACGCCTCTCTGCGACAAGACTGTAGCAACAGCTGTTCTGACCGAAGGTGTTCTTTCCTCCTCAACGATAACAGCTTTTGAACAACCGGCTATAATAAGGAAAATGGTCAATCCTGTTAATAAAGCATTGGTAAATTTTTTCATGATTAATTCCTCTGTAAAAGATAGATCCAAGTCGGGATGGCGAGATTTGAACTCGCGACCTTTTGCCCCCCAGACAAACACGCTAACCGGACTGCGCTACATCCCGAACTGGAAAAGTGAGATTATTTCAAACTGCTTTAGTCGGGGTGAGAAGATTCGAACTTCCGACTTTTACGTCCCGAACGTAACGCGCTAACCGGACTGCGCTACACCCCGAATAAAACGGACTGAAAGGTAATAATTAAAATCGTATATTTCAAGTAAAAAATCCGGCATGAAGATTTTGTTTTATTTTGCCTTTATTGTCAGGAATTCATATATTTAGCCAAATTAATCCGGATCGTTATGTTTGTTGATTATGTGAGTATATCGGTAAAGGCCGGCAACGGCGGAAAGGGAAGAGTCGCATTCAGAAGGGAAAAATTCGTTCCTCACGGAAATCCGAACGGAGGTGACGGCGGAAGAGGCGGTGATATTATTTTCAGAGGCGATCCCAATATGAATACG
The DNA here is from genome assembly GCA_007124045.1 of Candidatus Delongbacteria bacterium. Lineage (GTDB taxonomy): Bacteria > UBA4055 > UBA4055 > UBA4055 > UBA4055 > SLFX01. The sequence continues at coordinate 32,311 of SLFX01000023.1, forward strand.
CTTCTCGATTTCACTCTTAACAGAAGATTCTTTGCTGAGAACGGTCAGGACGGCGGACTGAATGATATGACTGGTAAAAGCGGGAAGTCCCTTGTTATTAAAGTACCATTGGGCACACTCGTAAAAGACCAGGATACCGGCGAGATCTGTCTTGATATTACGGAACCGGATAATGATTACCTTTTTCTTGCGGGCGGAAAAGGGGGCAAAGGGAACGCGCACTATAAAACAGCTACCAGACAGGCCCCGAGATACGCACAACCCGGCATCAAAGGCGAGGAAAGAAATTTAACCCTTGAACTGAAGATCATGGCTGATGTCGGTCTTGTCGGATTCCCGAATGCAGGTAAATCAACCCTGCTGTCCTCATTATCGAACGCAAGGCCCAAGATCGCTGATTATCCTTTCACTACTCTTTTTCCGAACCTCGGTATTGTAAAATATGATAATTACAGGAGTTTTGTAATGGCCGATATTCCCGGACTGATCAAAGGAGCTAGCGAAGGCAAAGGACTGGGATTGAGATTCTTAAAGCATATAGAAAGAACAAAAGTACTTGTATATATGATAGATTCAGGATCGGAAAACTATGAAAAGGATTTTGATACTCTTCAGAACGAACTATTTACATTCAGCAGTGACATGCGGGAAAAGCCTTTCATCAGGGTTATGACCAAGAAAGATGTACTTGCCCCGGAAAAAATATATAATAAGCAATATTTTGACCTTGAAATATCGTCATTTTCGAACGAAGGTCTGGAAGAGTTAAAACTGCTTATAGCGGAAAAAATCATAGAGACCGAAAAACAGCTTCCTTTCTAAAAAAAAATCTCATTTTTTACCAAAGGCTCACTATATGAGCCTTTACTTTTCGTATTTTTCAAAAAAAACGGAGAATGAAAATGAGTGAGTATTTTAGAGACATTTTAAGACTGTCATCTGTAAAACAGATAGGCGAAGGGTCCGTCATTAAGCTTTTATACAAATTCGGTAACTCAAAGGATTGCAGGGATGCAAATGAATCTGATCTGTCTGAATGCGGGATCAGTCCAAAAGCGATACGAAACCTCAAGGAAAAAGAATTCGATGACGGTTTGTATGCATCTCAAATGAGACTTCTTGAAAAAATGCCCGATGTAAGTATTACGACGATATTAGAAGACGATTATCCTCCTCAGCTGAAAAATATTTACGACCCGCCGCCTTTTCTTTTTTATCAGGGAGAGTTGTCGGTCGAAGATGAGATATCTGTCGCTGTTGTGGGCTCAAGGTCGCTTTCAAGGTCGGGAAAATATACAGTCGGGAGAATATCAAGAGAACTGGCTCTTGCGGGATTTGTAATAATAAGCGGACTTGCAATGGGAGCGGATACAATAGCGCACTTAGGAGCAATTGAAGTTAACAAAAGAACTGTTGCTGTTCTCGGCTCAGGAATAGATATTGATGTTAATGTTGCGAGCAGATGGGCAAGGAGAAAGATAGTTGAGAAAGGAGGGGCGGTTATATCTCCGTTTTTGATCGGAACAGATCCCACAGTTTACACTTTTCCGGCACGAAACAGAATTATAAGCGGCATGAGTTTAGGCGTGCTTGTCGGCGAAGCTAAAAAAGAGTCAGGGTCACTGATAACAGCAAATTTTGCTCTTGAGCAGGGAAAAGAGGTTTTCGCTCTTCCGAATGAGATCTACAGGGACAAGTTCGAAGGAGGTAACAATCTGATAAAGACAGGTCAGGCAAAGCTGGTGATGTCCGTCGATGATATAATCGATGAAATGCCGGAGAGAGTAAGGAACAGGATATCTCCTTCTGCTAAAAATATTGAGAAGCGCATTGTTGATTTTGATGATGAGTCAGAACGGTTGATTTTCAATCTTCTAATTGAAAATTCGATGAGCGTTGATGAATTGAGCGAGGTGACAGGAATTGGCACGGGAACTTTAATGGGAAAACTATTTTTGCTTGAAATGAAAAAACTGATCACCAGAGAAGCGAACAATATTTTCTCGATCTATAGGAAATAATTCATAAAACAACTTGATTTTAGACATAAATATACATAACTTGCATGAAAAGTTTACGAGTGGGGGGGTAACATGAAAAAACGCTTAGTTCCCATCTTAATTGCTCTGATTTCGGTTTTTCAGGCTTTGAGCGCGGGTGTTGACGATGTGCTGTCATTCATTTCAGAAGAAAATGCCGAAGGATACCTGAGACCTTTAGTCACTTCACTCGGACTGGGACTGAACTCGGGTTTGTATCATACTGCCGCCGTGAGTGAAAAATTCAGTTTCGGGATCAGTTTAAGGGCTTCGGTAATGCTTATTCCCGAAGATCATAAAAGTTTTAAACCCTCTACACCTGCAGGGTATGTCTCAGGAACTACAAGCACGGTTTTCGGAGGAGAGCCGGGATATTCATACGGACCGGACGGTTATGTAAGCTATCCGGGAGGTTTTGATGTCGCTCATATGCCTATTGCTTTTCCCCAGATATCTTTGGGATACAGGGGATTTGAGCTTACCTCCAAATTCATTCCGAAACAGGAGATCGGAGAAGGTAAATCTGAGTTTTACTTCTATTCATTCGCTCTTAAACATGAAGTGAGTCGTTATTTTAGATTTTTACCTCTGAACGCGGCTTTGCAGATCGGAACAGGTAAAATTAAATTTTCTGACCAGCTTGAGTTCAACAATATGGTATTTAACGCCATTGCCAGCAAAAGATTCGGAATAGCAACTCTTTACGGAGGTCTCGGATATCAGCACACCGCTGTGGATGTGAACTATACCACTAAAGGAGATCCCGACAACGCCGATCCTTTGCTACATGAATCACGGGATATCAATCTGAATATTAGAGGGGATAACGGTGTCGGAGTAACACTCGGTACAATGATAAAGCTAACTTACTTTGTGTTAAATATCGACTACACCTATAATTCGCAGTCTGTGCTGTCAACAGGCCTGAGTCTTGAATTCTGAAATTTAATAAAACGGGAGAAGTAAAATGAAAATTCTAAAGATCATAATAACCTTTGGGGTTCTGGCCTCCATGTTTTTTATGACAGGCTGTGATCAGTTCGAAAATTTTTCTGTGAATGTGCCGCTTACAATAACTTTTAACGAATCTACACAGAACAGCACCATTAATAGGGTGGAGAGTTATGATCTCGACAACAATTCGGTTTATAATGAGTATAAAGACAGGATCGAAAATTTCGAGTTCGTTGAGGCCAGATATGTGGTTACCGAGATAGATCCTGCCGACCTCACAGGAGATATTGTACTTACTGTAAGGCGTGACGATGAGGATGGGCATGTTCTGTTCACTGCAGAGCGCACATTCGATCCTGAGACCGATCTGAATACCTCATACGATTTCGTTTTGACAGCCGAAGAAATAAGTTTCTTTAACAGTTATCTCATGGCGACAGGCGGAAGTAAGGTTTTCTGGGGAGAGGCTGATATTACAAATATAGAAGGCAGTTCAGAAACAAAAGAGGTTACCGTGAAGGTTCATCTTCTCTTAAAAGCAAAAGGAACATTGTAGGATTTGTTTAAGCAAAAGAAAAAAGCAGTTGTACTTCTTTCGGGAGGTATCGATTCAACGACCTGCATGGCGGTCGCAGCGTCTGAAACTGATGAGATCTATGCACTTTCATTCGATTACGGACAGAAACATTCAGCAGAACTTGAATTCGCAAGGTTTAATGCTGAAAATTTCGGTGCGACAGTCCACAGAATACTAAAACTTGACAATATTTTTTTTCAGAACTCAGCACTTACAAATAAAGATATAGCTGTTCCGAAATACAGTCCGTATTCTGCGGGAATTCCGGCAACTTATGTCCCTGCGAGAAATACGGTGTTTCTGAGTTATGCACTTTCATGGGCTGAGACGGTACGAGCGGAAGCTATCTATATAGGTGTCAACAGTATAGATTATTCAGGATATCCCGATTGCCGGCCCGAATTTATTTCTGCATTTGAAAAAATGGCTAACTTAGCAGTAAAAGAAGCTGTGGAAGGCAGAATATCAATAAAGATAAAAACACCTCTAATCTCCATGACAAAAGCTGAAATAATCAGAAAGGGAAAAGAACTGGGAATTGATTATTCAAAAACCATATCGTGTTATAACCCTTCCGAAGGCAGGGCCTGCGGTTGTTGCGACAGCTGCATTATAAGAAAAAAGGGATTTGAAAAATCAGGGTTTGCAGATGAAACCATTTATGTTTAAAAAGTGAAGGTTGAATAATTATGAAATTGATTAGACCAACAATTCTTATGGTCATGTTGGCAAGTCTGATTCAGGCGCAGGACTTAAGGTTTTCAAAAAGACAGGATTTCCATACTCAGTTCACTTCCCGTTTTCGAGATTATGAAGCATTGATGCTGGTTGATATGAACGGAAAGGAAATACTTTTCGAGAAGAATGGATTTGAGATTAAAGAGATTGCTTCACTGACAAAAATGATGTCAACACTTCTGGTGGTTGAAGAAATAAATAAAGGCTATTTATCACTTGACGATACTTTAAGAACTTCAACACACGCATCAAAAATGGGAGGATCTCAGATATATCTTAGAGAGTTCGAGAGAATGAGAGTTGACGACCTTTTGAAATCCACTGTCATAAAATCAGCTAACGATGCTACAACTGTGCTTGCCGAAAAAGTCGGCGGAGAGGGCGGGTTACCGCTCTTTATCAAAATGATGAATTCCAGAGCTAAACAACTGGGTATGGCAAACACGGCTTTCTACTTTGCCCACGGACTTCCTCCTTCCAGAAGAAACATTATGAATAATAAACAGGCCAACACCTCTACCTGCTACGATCTTGTTCTTCTGGCAGAAGAAATGCTCAAACATCCTTTAATAATGGAGTACAGTTCCATCTGGCTTGACTATGTAAGACAGGATACCAGGCCTTTTATGTTGAGGAATACAAGCAGGCTTATCATTGATTATCCCTATTTTGACGGGCTGAAAACCGGTTACTACAGAGCCGCCGGATTCAATATTGTTGCCACTGCGAAAAAAGATGATATGAGACTTGTTGCGGTTGTGCTCGGCACACGAAGTATGAGAGGCAGGGATAAGTTCGTTAATGATCTTGTGAGTTGGGGGTTCCGCGAGCTTGAGGCCGACAAAATGCTCCTGGTAGAAAAATCAGAATGATTTTTTAACAGTTTTGGTGTTATAATTGCGATCTTTTTTATCTTGAAATTTTACTGATAATATCATAACATTAGTTACAGTAGAATATAAAGGTAAAGGCTGTTAATTTATGTTTTATAAACCTGATTACAACGGAAACAGCATAGTAAATCTGATGAGTTCGATATCAGAATGCTTTGGGGTCAAATCTGTTTATATGCCTCTTAAGCTTCTGAACTCAAAATGCCTTAAGGATTACTCTAACATTATAAACATCGTGATAGACGGCCTCGGTTATAACTATCTTCAAGAGAAAGGAACAGATTTTCTCAAAAAAAATACACTGGGAAAGATAACTTCGGTATTTCCGACAACTACAGCTGCATGTATTACAAGTTTCGCTACAGGTCTTGCCCCCAAAGAACATGGAGTAACGGGCTGGTTCGTGAGATTGAAAGGCAAAGGTGAGTATGTACCTGCAGTTTTATTGCCGTTTTCCGATCGGCGGAATGGAGAATCTCTTTTAGAACGCCGGATTCATCCGGAAGATGTTTTTATTGACAGCAGACTTTCAAGAAAGATCAGGAATTTAAAGATAGTTCTGCCGGAAGTTCTTAACAATACAGTGTATACAAATTACATATTGGAAAGTGCCGATAAACTGACTTACAAAGGACTTGATGATTTTTTTGAAAGTATAGCTCTGACAACAATTAATGATAAGAATGATCAGAGTTATATATACGGTTACCTGCCCGATCTCGATGCCATGATCCACAAAACAGGAAGTACTTCGCCGGAACTTTCAGACCTTTTCTATTCGATATCAGAAAAAATTGAAGGGCTGGTCAATAAAATAAAAGGTACCAATTCTATCATAATAATTACGGCTGACCATGGACTTGTTGACGGTGATGTTAAAAAAAGGATCAATATTAATGAATTTCCTGAAATCCATAATATGCTGGATTTTCCGCTTTGCGGAGAACCGAGAGCAGCGTACTGCTATGTAAAGGAAAGATACAAAAAGGATTTTATCAGAATTGTCAGTGACCGGATCGGTTTCGCAGTAGAGGTTCTCACAAAAGAGCAAATGATGAGGGAAGATTATTTTGGTTTATTCAGTCCTCATCCTGATCTGAGCAACAGAATAGGTGATTTTGTTCTTGTATGTAAGGAGAATTATGTAATAAAAGACTTTTTGGACAATGAAGATGTGGACTTCCATTTAGCTGATCACGGGGGATTAAGTTCGGATGAAATGTTTGTACCTCTGATCGTAATTGAAACATAAACGGAATAAATCATGAAACTGCATTATGTACCTCTCATCACAAAAGCGATTGAAGAAGACCTCGGAAAGCATGGAGATATTACTTCTGACTCTGTACTTGACAGAAAACAGAAAGGTTCGGCAGTTCTAATATCGAAAAGCAGAGGTGTGTTGTGCGGACTCGAAGTGTTTGAGGATACTTTTTTTTATATTGACAAGGATCTTAGGATAGAAACTTTTTTCAAAGATGGTGATATGGTTCAGTCCGGAGATAAGATCACTATAATATCAGGCAGTTTGAATTCAATTTTGAAGGCTGAAAGAACTGCTTTGAATTTCATACAGAGGCTGTCGGGAATAGCTTCTATGTCATATGAATTCGTAAGAGAAATTGAGGGTACGAAAGCGAAGATCCTGGATACGAGGAAAACTCTTCCGGGTTTTAGGGTTCTTGACAAGTATGCAGTAATGACCGGAGGAGCCGAGAATCACAGAACGGGTCTTTATGATATGTTTCTGATCAAGGATAATCATATATCTGCTTCAGGAGGAATCGGGAAAGCAGTCAGTGCGGTACTTGAATACAAGCAAAAACGCGGCATCAATTCACCTGTAGAGATTGAAGTGAAGAGCGTTGAAGAGTTTAAAGAGGCCATGGAGCTGAGTGTTGACAGAATTATGCTGGACAACATGGACATGATTGAAATTGAAAAATGCGTTGAACTCAACAAGTCATTAAAAGAACCCAAAAAGATTGAAGTGTCCGGAAATGTGAGTCTTCTCACAGTCAGAAATATAGCAGAGACAGGAGTTGATTTTATTTCCGTAGGTTCACTTACTCATAGCGTGAAAGCGATGGATTTTAGCCTTCTTGTGAGAATGGAGAAAAATTGAGAGTTATTGGTTTAATAGTTGTATGCTTTATTATTTTTTTTATAGTCTCCTGTGCCAGTGACTACAAAAGAGCTCCTCACGGAGGACCTGAAGACAGAGTCAGCCCCCGGGTCATTTCTTCTTCAATTGCGCATAATTCACTTAACATTCCTTCAGATGTCACTCTTTCTATAAATTTTTCAAAATTCATAGACCGTAACTCAGGAAGAAATGCAATCCATATATCTCCCCGTTCTGCTGCACGGAGAGCGAGGATCCTATGGTACGACAGAAGTGTAAAGATATTTTTCAGAGATCTGGGAAAGGACCGTACAGTGGTAATATCAATTGGATCATCGCTGAAGGATTTGCGCGGAAACTCTTTGCTTGAACCCTACACTCTATCTTTTTCGACAGGAGAAAGTATAGACAGAAAAAGTATAACGGGAAAGATTCACGGGGCCATATCAAAAATAGAACCTGTGAAGATTGATCATACAAGACTGAGAGTTAATCTTTACGATGTTTCATCAGATGAAAAGATCGATTTTAGCCGTGTTGAGCCTGAGTATAGTTCGGGAGTTTCAAAGAATTATGAATTTACGCTCAAGAATCTGAGTGGCGGAGTATATCAGATAATTGTTTTCAACGACTTGAACAATGATTCCCGTCCGCAGTTCGATAGTGAAATGATATCTCACACCGAAAAACCTATAGATCTTGTAAACAACGACAGTCTCAGTTACGGGTTTACACTGGGATGGAATCATGACAGGTCACCGGTGATTGAAAATGTATCATTCCCGGGCAGAAATATTGTAAAAATAACATTTAATGAAGAGATCCGCAGAGAATCGGGTAAGGTCGATTCTGTCCTTATTAACGATGCAGCAACGAATTTTACAGAGTATTTTACAGAAAAGAATACAAAAACAATATACCTTAAGATCGGGAATGAACTTAAAAACGGAGACAGAACGGAAATATTCCTCGGAGATATCAAAGATGTATTCGGTAATAAAATAGAAGATCAGTTGAAGAAAAAGAGTGATTATGTTACCGGAGATTTTAAAAAAAATCCTTTTGATCTGACCAAAAGACTGCCTCAAAGAATTTCATTTGACAGGACTCTTTTCATACACACAAACAGGTTTATAAACGACTCTCTTCAGGCAGTTTTGATGTCCCTTGCCGACAGCGTGTACTCAAATCTCATACCTTTTGATGCAGCAGAGCCTTTCTTGCAGAAATACGACCTGAGCGAAAAACAGATCCTGCCCGGTGATTATGAGCTTCATCTGAAATGGAGTGAGGAAGAGCCGGTAAGGTACAGGTTGAAAATTGATGAAACAGAAGGATCGGGGCATATTTCCGGAGAACTGACCGGTATAGAAAACAAGAAGTATATTCTAATATTCAAAAATGTGGCAAATAACGAAAATTTTGCGATATCTTCCAAAAGAGGGCCGTACACAAAAGAACTTAGACCGGGTAAATATGTATGTGCAGCTTTTGAGAGATTAGAAGATTCCGATGTTTTCAGGTATGATATCTACGGTTCAAGATCTGTTCAAAATGTGGTGTTTTTCCCCGATACTGTTCTTGTCAGAAGGAACTGGGAGAGCACGGATGTAGATTTTAATTTCAATATACACAGGGAGTTGTAATGTATGCACTTATAATGGCCGGAGGGGCAGGGTCAAGATTCTGGCCCAAAAGCAGAATGAAAACACCCAAACATCTTCTGTCTATTGTTAACGAAAAGACAATGCTGGAAAACACAATAAACAGGGTGGAAAGTATTATTGAGCCGCAAAACTGTTACATTGTGACCAATAAGGAACAAAAGGAAAAAATTCTAAAAAATGTAAAAGCTGTTAATAGTGAAAATATTCTGGAAGAACCTGTAGCCAGGAATACAGCTGCAGCTATAGGCTACGGTGCAGTTAAACTTCTGACGAGGGATAAGGATGCTGTGATGGTGGTGTTGCCGGCGGATCATTACATAAAAAATGTCCAAAAGTTTATCAGGACAATAAATAAAGCCGTAGAATACTGCAAAAAAGATCCTGAATCTCTTGTCACGATCGGTATTGAGCCGACTCATCCGGAAACGGGTTACGGTTATATCCAGACAGGTAAAGAAATTTCGAAAGGAGTGAGAGAAGTTAAGTCATTCGCAGAAAAACCGAATTTTGATACTGCTGTCAGATTTGTAAACAGCGGAGAATTCTTATGGAACAGCGGGATTTTTATATGGCGTGCGGATACAATTATGGAGAACATAAAAAAATATATTCCCGATCTGTATGACAGTTTAACAGAGATAAAGAAAATACTGCAGTCAGGCAAATCACAAAACAGCCTGGATAGAATCTATTCTGAAATGCGATCGATATCCATAGATTACGGCGTTATGGAAAGTGCTCTCAATGTAAAAGTTTTATCGGGGGATTTCGGATGGTCGGATGTCGGCAGCTGGTTAGAAATATACAAACTCAAAGAAAAGGATGACAAAAGAAATGTTGTTGAGTGTGAGAGGTTCATTTCAATAGACACGGAGGGATGTCTGATATCGTCTGACAGTAAAGATAAGCTGATAGCATGTATAGGATTAAGGGATTTCTCTGTGATAGACACAAAGGACAGTTTGCTTATAACACCACTGTCAAGATCACAGGATGTAAAAGATATTGTGGAAAAACTTAAGATAGTAAAACATAATGACCTTTTGTAGCAATAATTAATTACGGGGTGTGATATGATAACTGAAAAAAAGATAGATTTTTTAAAATCGATTTCCCTTTGTGAAGAAATGACTGACAAAGATGTTATAAATTTTTCTCAACATTGTCTTTTGAAGAGATGCCCCAAAAGAAACATAATATTTCTTGAGCAGGATCCGGGAAATATGTTCTATATTATATATGACGGAAAAATAAAAATCACCAAGATAAGTAATGAGGGCAATGAAGTTATCCTTTCGATCCTTGGTCCCGGTGATTTCTTCGGAGAGATGTCTCTTTTGGATAATCACCGACGAAATGCCAACGCGATCGCTCTTGAGGATGTTGAACTCTTCACAATATCCAGAAATGAATTTCTGGATCTGTTACATAACAACACAGCATTTACTTTCAATCTTCTGAAGACTTTTGCTATCAGGCTCAGAACGACAGATATACGGGTTAAAAGTTTTTTTTTGGATGATGCACAGCAGAAAGCTCTTATAATGCTTTTTGACATGAGCGAGAAAATGGGGATAGTAAAAAACGGAGATATGGTATTGAAAGATATGCCGAGTCAGACAGACCTTGCAAATCTCACGGGCATTTCGAGAGAAACCCTTTCAAGGATAATCAAAAAATTTGAAATGAACAACATCATAAAAAGGGACGGTAAAAATATTATAATTCCTGACTACAGAGACTTTGTGGAAAAATTCATTAATGAAGAATAAATCAGCCGATCTGCATATTCATACGAGGTATTCGGACGGAACATACAGAGTTCCGGAGGTTTTCAGGATAGCGAAAAAGAGTCGGTTAGGTGCGATATGCATTACAGATCATGACAGTACAGATTCATATACGGAAGCAACAGAACTTTCCCGTAATTACGGTATAGAGATCATATCAGGAGTAGAATTATCGAGCTGTTATATGGACCATGATATTCATATCCTGGGCTATTTTATTGATGTGGAAAATGAGGTTCTTAAAAAATATCTGAAAGAATTTAAAGAATCAAGGATAAAAAGGGCTGAAAGAATGATCGAACTGATGCGCATGGACGGTCTTAATATCGGATATGAAGATATTATCAGACTTTCGCCCCGGGGAACAATTGCAAGACCCCATATCGCACAGATACTTGTGGAAAAGGGTTACTGCTACAGTTTTCAGGATGCTTTTGCAAGGTATATAGGGAACGGATCAAAATACTATGTGGATAAATACAAAATTACGCCGGGAAAAGCAATTGAACTTATTCATCAGAGCGGCGGACTCTCTTTTGTTGCTCATCCTTCATATCTGAAAGAAGATCCTTCTATTCTTGATCAACTTGTAAAAGACAATCTGGACGGTATTGAGACGATACATTCATCCTATGATGAAGAAACATCAGGTTATCTCGATGCGCTTGCCCGGGAGAACGGGCTTTTGAGATCGGGCGGAAGCGACTGTCACGGTAAAAGGAAGCTCGGAAAAAAACTGATGGGGCAGTATTTTGTGCCTTACTCTTATGTTGAAGCTATGAAAGATAAATTGAACGGAGCGGTTAAATGAGAATATGTGTTCTTGGTGCAGGGGCATGGGGATTGGCTATAGCGGATCTTCTTGTTACAAAAGGTTATAATGTTGCTGTCTGGGAATTCGACAGTTCAGTATGTGAAAAACTGAAGTCAGAGAGAAAAATATTCTCAAAGCTTCCGGGCTATAAGATCCCCGATGAGATATCAATTTCAAACGATATTTTTAAGCTTGTTTCTGAAGCTGAAATTGTAGTGAATGCGGTACCGACTCAGTTCATAAGAAGTTATTTTGACATAATCAGAGATATAAATTTTTCAGAAAAAATAATTGTAAATGTCTCGAAAGGAATGGAAGTCTCTTCGGGTAAGGATATCCGCGAGATGTTCCTTTCGGAATTCGAAACGGTTACGGATGATAATTTCGTAATTGTTGCGGGACCTTCTTTCGCCATCGAGGTGGCGCTCAATAAAACTCCGACGGCTGTAGTTGCAGCCTGCAGGAACATGGAAACCGCCAACAGAATAAGAGATATTTTCTCCAATGAATACTTCAGGGTATATTCGAACGACGATGTTATCGGGGTCGAGATAGGCGGAAGTGTCAAGAACATTCTCGCCATTTCGTCGGGAGTAGTTGACGGGCTCTGCCTCGGCAATAACACCAAAGCAGCTCTTCTTACCAGAGGGCTTGCGGAGATGATAAGGTTCGGTTTGGAAATGGGAGCGAAAAGAGAGACTTTTTCCGGTCTCTCGGGTATAGGGGATATGATACTTACATGCAACTCGAACCTTTCCAGGAACTGGCAGGTCGGAAGCAGGCTTGCTAAAGGGGAGAGCCTCGATCATATAATCAGAAGCATGAACATGGTCGCTGAGGGTGTTGAGACATGCCGGGTAGTCAACAGAATAGCCTGCGAAAGAAATATTTCCATGCCTATCGTATCAATGGTACACGAAGTGCTTTTCGGAGGCGTTGAGATCA
>SLFX01000075.1 GCA_007124045.1 Candidatus Delongbacteria bacterium
GTATAAACCGAGGCCTCCCTTGCTGCAACAGGCATATTGGAGGTGTTACAGATAATTGTCGTCCTTTCCATCAGCTTTCTGCCTGTTCTCGGGTCTTCAAGCTCCGGGAACTCGGTAAAGATCTCGACCACCTCGTTAGCCCTTTCTCCGCATGCGGTAACGATGATCATGTCAGCTTCCGCCTGCTGGGACACAGCGTGCTGGAGAACTGTTTTCCCGCATCCGAAAGGTCCTGGTACGAATCCCGTTCCGCCTTCAGCAAGAGGATTCAGGGTATCCATAGTTCTAACGCCGGTTTCCATGATCTTAAACGGCCTCGGCTTTTCCTTATAGGCTTTGATCGGAACTTTGACAGGCCATTTTTGCATCATTGATATATCATGGTCTTTTCCTTTTTCGTCGGTCACTACGGCAATAGTATCTTTCGTTTTGTAATTCCCATCTTTGACAACGCTTTTAACGGTGTATAGCCCTTCGAACTTGAACGGCACCATTATTTTGTGCGGCATCCACCCCTCGAGAACCTCGCCGAGCCAGCTCCCTGCGCATACCTTGTCTCCCTCCTTCGCAATGGGCTTAAAATTCCATTCCGCATCCGGATCTAAAGCATCTGTGTATTCACCTCTTTTCAAAAAAACGCCTTCCATCTTGTTGAGGTCGTTCTGCAGACCGTCGTAATTTCTCGAAAGAATACCGGGACCCAGCGTAACCTCAAGCATATGGCTCATGAATTTAGCTTCGGCACCTACTTTAAGACCGCGGGTACTTTCAAAAACCTGGGTATAAGCCTTATTTCCGAGAACTTTGATAACTTCGGCCATCAGATCAACGCCATTGAGATCAATAAAGCATATTTCGTTCTGAGATACAGGTCCGTCAGCTTCGATTATCACAAGATTGGCAATGATACCGGTAACTTTTCCTTTTGTAGCCATCTTTTACCCTTTTATATTTTATTTTTATTAAATTCGTCGGGAAGCTCAAATCCTTTTTCAAGCTCTCTTGTGAGCTTTTCGAACATTTCCTTTCCCGTTTCAGGATCCAGAGATGTCCATCTTTCTATCATTCTGAGTTTTATGTAAAAGGCAATGAGTTTTTCTATCGTAAAATAATCGAAAAAAGTGTTTTCATCGAGCCACTCCCATTTGATAAGGTCTATTGATTTTTCTCTCTTAAGAAGATCAGTCTCATCAAATACAGTTAAAATCTGCTCGATATACTCGAAACTGCCACCGATCCCGAAATCCCTGGAGGAGTTCTTCAGAAGAAGTTCGGAGAGATCGTTGGCCATTACTACTTCGTGCGCAATATCAATCCCATGTTTTCTTGCATTCATAGCCGCGATGATATTGTTCAGGTTGAGTTCAAGCTCGAACCATTCCCTGATAAATCTGTTTTCATGTGAAATCAGGTACTGATAGTATAGGGTCATTAGCCGTTTCTTATCAACTTCCTGATCGAATACTTCCGATCGGTATTCTTCAACAAATTCTGTAATGTAAGGAAAAGTATCGCCCGGATCGTTCAGTATATCCTCCACCTCATCAGATGAAAACAGACCGCCCTTCTGAAATTCATGATCATGCTTCACAAGACCTTTGAAGATATTCCTGTTGTCAACACTTAAGTTAAAAATCCTGAATAGTTCAAAATGTTCTGGAATTACATACTCTTCCATATCCCTGAAGAATTCGGCAGGTCCGTATGAAAGTTTACTGTCCTCAAGAGTTATGTTAGGCAGCCCTGAGACAAGGCTGTAATACTTTCGGGACATTATTTTCCTCCGAATAATAGCTCGACAGTTTTAGGTCTTAAGTATTTTTTGAAGAAATTTTCAAAATCTTTTTCGGTAAAGCTGAGTTTATAGCTTCCGTCAGCCGGCCCTATCTTAAAACCTTTTTCGATATCAGCATCAAAAGACACCTTTAATCCCGCATCAAGCTGTTTTTTGACATCTGATGAAAGGAATTTATCGAGACCTGATCTTTCGCTTTCGGGAAGCAGAAGTTCTATGTCCATTCCTTTTGAAGTATCAGCGAAGAAACTTTTGACTGCCGTCTCTACCAGCTTCTTTAAAAAATCCTGATCGCAAAAGGCGGCTTCGACAGATGACGATGCTGCTTTCGAACTGATAATGTCGGTCAGTTTATGCTTGACTTCACTTACAGCCTGATTTGAGGCCAGTTTCATCTCGGACTGACTGTTCCTGATAATCTCTTCCGCTTTCTTTTCCGCTTCCGCAATAGTTTTGTCCGCTTCCGCTTTAGCTTTGTTCATCAGTTCATCGGATTTCTTTTTTGCGCTGTCGAGGATCTTCTGAGCTTCCGCTTCCGCTTTCTCGACACCTTCGGAATATATCTTCTCGGTCAGTTCCTGCAGTTTCTTTTCCATTTTATATCTCCAAATTTAAATTTAAAGCGGTACAGCCTTGCATTTCAAAGGTGATAAATAAAATTTATCCTTAAAAAAATGTCAAGTTGTTTTTTTAGTGCAAAATATCGTAATTAAAATAAGAACTGAAGAGATTTTTGAGGTGCTTCAAAGAAGAGTCTATGTATAATGGGGCGGTTTTAGCATAAATATCAAGAGTTACTAATGCGTTGATTGCGGAATCGGTTTCGGAAGCTTCACGGATCCTGTCAGCCATTGAGGAGTTTACAATGCTTACATTCTTGTAGATCCGGTTGAGACCCTTCAGATCAAGTTCGTGCTCCTTCCCGTCCTTCGCAAGAAAATACTGGGCGAGCAGATACATTGAAGATGCTCTGTAAATTGTATTCTCCTTGTCCGCCATAGGGTAGTGAAAATAAGCCATCGGTTTAAAAAAAGCCAGATGAGGACATCCTGAAACTGCGGAAACCAGTCCCATCATTGCGCTTACTGCCTTCTGGACAGTAGTTTCCTGTGAAATCTTTTTACCTTCCATAAGGACTTCGAGGTTTACCCTGAAAAAAGATTTGAGTCCGTCAAAATACTGAACCATGTTAACAAGAGAAGCCGCAAGAGGACAGCTTTTGACTTGTTGCGGATCCAGCGGACAGTGTGAACATTTATGAAATCCAAGATCTGTCCATGAAGGAAGTTCGGATAAAGGTTTAATGCCCTTCAGCTCTACGGTATCTCTGTCCCATTCGAACAGGAAATCCTTAACTTTCCCGTCATCGAACCTGAATATGTATTCTATGGTCTTCAACTGGTCTCCGCTTTTCCTGTTGCGTCCCATACAGGTATGTCTAGAAATTTTTTCATCACAACTGTTCTTTGATGCATTTCGAGAGCCTTTTTACAGCTTCCTCAAGCTGATCTTTCGAGCAGTATGAGAAATTTATCCTCATATTATTCGTTGAAGGATCTTCACCGTAGAACTGCCATCCGGCAACGAAAGCGACCTTATACTTTATGGCTTCATAGAACAGTTCGTCAGTATCAATGTGCTTTGGAAGAGTTGCCCACAGGAAAAGCCCCCCCTCGGGCTTAGTCCAGCTTACGCCGGTTTCAGGCGGAAAATACTGATCCATCGTTTCAAGGAACAGGTTTAATTTCTCTCTGTAATAGTTCCTGCTTTTTTCAAGATGCTCTTCAAGCCCCATATCGTTTAGAAACGCGCAGCAGATGTCCTGATTAAGTTTAGGAGTGTTTAAGATATTACCCTCCTTGATATTGCACATTTTTTTTATAACTTCGGCGGGGCCTATATTGAAACCGACCCTCATTCCGGGGCAGAAAATCTTCGAGAAAGTGTAAAGCCCGATCACATTTGTGCCTTCCCTTTTCTGGTCGAGAGAGAAGATGGACGGGATCATTTCTCCTTTGTATCTTAAATCTCTGTAAGGACTGTCCTCGATCACCGGAATATCGTATTCATAGCTGAGGTCAAGCAGTTTTTCCCTTTTCTCAAGGCTCATTGTTATTCCTGTCGGATTCTGGAAATCGGGCACAACATAAATAAATTTCGGGAATTTCCCCTCGGACTTCTTTATCTCTTCAAGTTTTTGCCTGAAGGCATTGACATTCGACCCGTCATCCTCAATGTCAACACCGATGTATTCAGGTCTGTTTAAACCGAAAGCGACGAAGGCTCCCGCAAATGTCGGCCTGTCAACCATAACAAGATCGCCCGGATTGAGAAACAGCCTGCCTGCAAGATCGAGTCCGTGCTGGCCGGATGTGGTTATGAGGACATTATCCTCGCAGACATTTATCCCGTCGCGTTTAAGAAAATTCATAACGGCGTGAATAAGAGAACTTTCTCCGGGTATGGCCGAATACTGCATGACCCTGTCTATCGTTTCGGGTCCGAGTATCTTTGTGACGGCATTCCTGAGGCCGCTCTTCTGGAAAACATCGGGGGACGGAAGGCCCCCCGCAAGCGAAATTATTTCGGGGTCGGAAAGAAGTTTTAAAGTTTTTCCTATCGGATATCCTTCAAAATTTTTACAATCTTCAGAAAATCTTTCTTTCCAGTTCTGTATCATATTTTACCCCGTCAATTTTTATTTTTTACAGCGATCCTTTTCCGAACTGTGTTCTTATGCCTTTTTTCATAAAATCCATACCGTCGGTCGTGGCTTTAAGTGACTTATAGTAAATTACCTCGCCGATCTTGCCTGAGAGCTCAACTCTTTCCTCGTCTGACACAAAATATGCGGCCATTGTATCAAGCTCCCTTGCAGTACCGTCGCTTTCATATTTGTAGGTGATATCCGTACCGCTCTCGAGGACTTTATATGCGTTTTTGGTCCAGTCGAAATTTGCCATTCCGAGATCGGGATTTATTCTCAGGTGCGCGGCCAGGCTCACGCCCTTTATTCCGCTTTCCTTAAGCTCTTTTGCGCAGGTTATGAAAGTATCCGCATCAGCCCCGTTACCTATGTTGATCTCATAGATCGGAGTGGTGCCGTCTTTTCTTATGTACTCTTTTATTATATTGAGAAGCATTCTGAACTGCATTGTTGTCTGAGTGGAAAGGAGCATTGAAACTTTGAAGGTCAGCTTGGGGATATCTTTTGCGTAATAGCAGGCTGCCACTATCGTACTCCAGCTCGGGTTCAGGTAGAAATCTCCGCCTGTTTCCATAGCGGTTCTCGTCACGCCGTCAAGGTATATCAGATAGTTGCTGTTCGCGACCTCGATCCCGCCGAAGTTACCGAAAAAAGTTCCCTGATTCTTTAAGATCAAAGCAGAGTTGGTTTTATCAACTTTAGTCCTCTCGAACTTCTCGCCTGTAACTTTTTCCAGTTCTTTGAATCTTTTTTCCGGCTGAGGTATGCCGACAAGGTTCGTGCTGCAGAATTTCTGCGCGCCCATAATGTTCTCGGCCATGCAGAGGGTAGCCATAAGGTCACCGGAATAAACATAGTGATCCGTCAGGGCTACAACTGAAATGAATTCGGCAGGAACGAAGCACGGGTTCTTTTTGGCGGTCTTGACAACTTTTTTCATGAAGTTGTACGTTACATTCGCTCCCTGAAAACCGGAAACCTGGCTTCTGGCAATACCGTATTTTTTGTTGTACTTCACTTTGTTCGCTTTCTCGAAATCAGCGAGTTTGGGAAATTTTTTGATCAGTTTTTCGGCATCGGCTATCATATCGCCGTAACCTTTCTGCTTCAGGATCTTCTTTCTCGTTTCCAATTTGCCCATTTTAGTAATGGTGTCGTTGATCTTTTTGGCACCGCCATGGAATTTCTTCAACGCGTCGATTGCCTTTTTGTCTCTTTCAGATAACAGCTTGAATTTCATTTCGGATCTCCTCTTTTATTTATCTCAACTTTCCTGACTGGAAACTGCAATGCAAGATTTTAAGCTTTTATCAAACAAATATCAAGTTTTAAAATAAAGTTTTTTATATTTAATTTCTTGATTAATACCCGCTAAATTGGTAATTTTGACGCTGTTGAAAATAATTTAACAAAGGATGATACATGACTACTATCAAATACGGATCCACAAACCTGAAAGCTCCAAAGGTTTCTTTCGGAGAAGCTCTTTTGAAAGGGCTTGCACCCGACAGAGGTCTTTTTATGCCTGATAACATACCGCAGTTCAGCTCTGAAGAGATAATCGCGATGTCTTCTAAGACCTACCCCGAAATAGCTTTCGAAGTTCTTTACAAATATCTTAAAGACGAAATTGGCGGAGATGAGCTTAAGGCTATGGTGGATGATGCCTATGATTTTGATGTTCCGCTTGAGAACGGCTATGAGAAAAAATATGTAATGAGACTCGATCAGGGGCCGACGGCTTCTTTTAAGGATTTCGCGGCGAGGATGATGGGCAGGCTTATGCAGTATTATCTTAAAAAACAGGGCCGCAGGCTTCTTATTCTGACAGCTACTTCGGGCGATACCGGGTCCGCGATAGCGAACGCTTTCTACGGCCTTGACAATATAAAAGTAGTTGTTCTCTTCCCCGAAAAAGAAGTTACAAACAGGCAGAGAAAGCAGATGACCACTCTCGGCAAAAATGTTCAGATCCTGTCCCTTGACGGCAAATTCGACGACTGCCAGGCACTTGTAAAAGAAGCTTTCTCGGATCCCGACCTCGACTATCTCGACCTTTCTTCAGCTAATTCGATCAACATTGGCAGGCTTCTTCCCCAGTCGGTCTATTACTTCTATTCATACTCAAGGCTCGTAAAAAATGCAGGCGAAAAGATAGTTTTCTCTGTCCCTTCAGGCAATTTCGGTGATATGATGGGCGGAGTTCTCGCAATGAAGATGGGACTTCCTGTAAAAAAATTCATAATAGCCACGAACGAGAACGATGAATTCCCAGTCTATATAAAAACGGGTAATTACAAGATAATCGTACCTTCGAAGAACTGCATTTCGAGCGCTATGAATGTCGGACATCCGAGTAATATGTCAAGACTGGTCTCGCTATACGGCGGCGTTATGAACGAAAAAGGAGAAATTCTCCAGCCGGCCGACATGGATAAAATGAGGGATGATATATGGTCTGTGAGCGTAACTGACAAGAGAACGAAAGAGACTATTATCGAAGCATGGAAAGAGCACGAACTTCTTCTTGAGCCGCACGGCTCTGTGGGTTGGGCCGGACTTATGGACTATATAAAGGAATACGGCAACGAACCTTCTCAGGTCTATGTTTCACTCGAAACTGCTCATCCTGCAAAGTTCCCCGAACAGATAGTCGAACTTCTCGGTTTCGATCCGAAGCTTCCGCCGAGCCTTGAGGGAATTGAAGAGAAAGAGGAGCAGTACGATACGATAGATACAAATTACACCGATTTTAAGGCATATCTTCAGAAGAACTACAATTAGATTTAAAGGAAAATTTTTATGAAATATGTAATAATTCTCGGCGACGGAATGAGCGACTACCCTTTAAAAGAACTGGGCGGAAAAACGCCTTTGCAGGCTGCGAACATTCCGAACATTGACAGGCTGGCAAAGATGGGAAAAACAGGACTTTTCAGAACAGTCCCCGAAGATATGCCTCCGGGCAGCGAGGTGGCGAACATGGCCGTTCTCGGCTACGATGTCAGAAAGGTCTATCAGGGACGCGGAGTTCTTGAAGCCGCCAGTATCGGCGTAAAACTCAATGACGATGACCTGGCCATGAGATGCAACCTTATCTGCATACAGGACGGGAAGATAAAGAATCACTCTTCCGGCCATATCAGCTCTGAAGAGGCACATGAACTTATAGACGCACTCAACGATGAGTTTTCTGCACCGGGAATTCATTTTCACAAGGGCGTAAGCTACAGACACCTGTTCGTTATGAGGAACGGAAGAAAGGAATTACAACTCACACCTCCTCACGATGTACCGGGAACACCTTTTGCCGAAGTAATGCCGCAAAGCCTCTCTCCGGAAGCCGATGAGACCTGCGCTCTTCTGACCGACCTGATAAAAAGGTCGCATGAATTACTCTCGAAACATCCGGTTAACCTCAAAAGGATTGCTGAGGGAAAGGACCCCGCCAACTCCGTCTGGTTCTGGTCGGCCGGCTACAAGCCCGAAATGAAAACGCTTCAGGAGCTTTACGGCAAAACAGGGGCCGTCATTTCAGCCGTTGACCTGCTCTACGGCATAGGAGCTTATGCAGGCATGGAGATAATCCATGTTGAGGGAGCGACCGGACTCTGGAACACAAATTACGAGGGCAAGGCGAAAGCTGCCGTCGAAGCTTTAAAAAAGTATGACCTTGTTTATCTGCATGTTGAAGCGACCGATGAGGCCGGCCACGAGGGTGACGCGGCTCTGAAAGTAAAATGCCTCGAATATCTCGATTCTAGGGCGGTCAGGTATATCATGGAGGAAACGGCAAAATTCGATGAGCCGGTCGCAATCGCGGTCACGCCCGACCACGCCACACCGTGCGAATTAAGGACACATACTCATGATCCTGTGCCTTTCATCATCTATAAACCGGGTGAAGAACCCGACGGTGTTAGCGGGTACGACGAATTTTCAGTTCAGAAAGGCGCCTACGGCACTATCGAAGGCGATCAGTTCATTAAAAATCTTTTGAACATTGAGTAAAAAATCAAATTTAATTAACAAGAAAAAAAACAAAAACCAGAAAAAGGAGAAAAACATGGCAAGGGCACTTGTAAATTCAAACATAACCGGCCTTAAACTGATGAATAAAGGCAAAGTAAGAGAGATCTATGAATTCGGCGAAGACAAACTCCTCATTGTTACATCCGACAGAATAAGCGCATTTGATGTGATCATGGATCAGCCTGTTCCCGAAAAAGGAAAGATCCTTTCAGAAATATCCAATTTCTGGTTCAAAAAATTTGAAAGCATCATCAAAAACCATGTAATATCGATTAAGCCGGAAGTTGACTTTCCTGAACTGGCTGAATGGAAAGATCAGCTTGAAGGAAGATCAATTGTGGTTCACAGATGCAATCCTCTCCCGATCGAGGCTATTGTAAGAGGTTATCTGGCAGGTTCGGGACTTAAAGAGTACAAAAAATCAGGTACGGTGTGTGGTATTGTCCTTGAAGAAGGACTAAAAAATTCTTCCAAGTTAAAAGAGCCTGTATTCACTCCTTCCACGAAAGCTGAACAGGGATTTCATGATGAGAACATTTCTTTCGAAAAAATGAAGAAGATTGTTGATCCGGAACTTGCTGAAAAAGTAAAGGGCATCAGTCTTGAACTTTATAAAGCCGGAAGAGATTATGCGGCTACTAAGGGCATTATTATAGCAGATACAAAATTCGAGTTCGGTCTGCTCGGTGACGAATTAATCCTTATAGATGAAGTCTTAACACCCGATTCCTCCAGATTCTGGCCTGCCGACGATTACAGGGAAGGTGAAAGCCAGAAAAGTTTTGACAAACAGTACCTGAGAGACTATCTTCAGAGACTGGTCGATGAAGGCAAGTGGGACAAAAATCCTCCTGCACCAGTATTGCCGGACGAAGTGCTTGAAACAACATCTCATAAATACAGATCAGCCATGGAGAAAATTATAAACTGATATGATTACTGAAAAAAACGGTAAAACAGCGGTTGTCAAACCGGAATCTGATCTGACCGGAAAAAACTCGGAGGAATTTTCGAATATTCTGTCCAATCTTGCTGAAGAAAATTTTAACCGTTTTATACTTGATATGTCAGGAGTCAGTCTGATAGACCCTCTGTCACTGAGCGAGATCAAAATATTAAGCTCAAGACCTGATCTGGAATTCATTATAAGAAATGTATCAAAACCTTTAATGAACATGATACTTCTTGTCAGACCGGACAGCAGAGTGAGTTTTGAATAAACGATTTTTAATTGAGTATAATTATACCTTGACACCGCTTATAAAGAGAAATAAATTTAGTCCGATTTTCTAAACTAAAAAGGAGTTTTGAGCAATGGGTGCTATAGTAGGAATAAGACATGAGGACAAATACGAATTAGAAAGAAGAGTACCGCTGGTTCCCGAAGATGTAAGAGAACTTGTTAATGACAGCGTGGAGATACATGTTCAGACATGTCCCAAAAGAATATTCAAAGATGCTGAATACGAAACAGCAGGCGCAAAAGTAGCGGATGATCTGAAAGAAGCCGATGTTATTTTCGGTGTAAAAGAAGTGACAATCCCTTCGTTCGAGGATGAAAAAACTTATGTTTTCTTCTCTCACATCATAAAAGGTCAGGAATACAATATGCCGATGCTGAAAAAAATGATCGATAAGAAAGTAAATCTTATTGATTATGAAAAGGTTGAAGATCAAAACAACAGAAGGCTCATTTTCTTTGGAAACTATGCGGGCCTCGCGGGAATGATAGACACAATATGGGCTGTCGGTTTGAGGCTTGAATATATGGGAATTAAAAACCCCTTCAAGAAACTCAGACAGTCAAGGATGTACGATTCCCTTACGGAAGCAAAAGCTGTACTAAAAGAGATATCTGCAGAAATAGCGGAAAATGGCCTTCCTGAAGAGATATGTCCTTTCGTGACAGGTTTTACCGGATACGGCAATGTTTCAAAAGGTGCTCAGGAAATATTTGATATTCTTCCTTTTGAGGAAATAACTCCCGATGAACTGATGGAACTGGACAAAAAGAAGCTGTCGAACAAAAAACTCTATAAAACTGTTTTCAGAGAAGAACATCTTGCCGAGAAAAAAGACGGCGGAGAATTCATACTTCAGGAATACTATGATCATCCCGAAAGGTTCAAGGGTGTTTTTGAGAAATATATACCCAAAATGACAGTCATGATGAATTGCGTTTTCTGGACTCCGAAATATCCTGTTCTTGTATCAAAAGAGTATCTGAAAAACAATTACGGAAAAGATTTCAAAATGCTTGCCGTCGGCGATGTAACATGCGATGTTCACGGATCGGTTGAATGCACAGAACTCGGTACGCCCATTGATGATCCGATCTATGTTTACAATACTAAGGAGAACACATACAAAATGGGTTACGAGGGCGAAGGACTGCTTGTGATGAGTGTTGATATTCTTCCCAGCGAGCTTCCGAGAGAAAGTTCGGAGTTCTTCTCAAGATCTCTCAAACCTTTTGTTAAAGCTATATCTGAATGCGATTATACAAAGCCTTTCTCTGAGATAAAACTGCCTCCGGAAATCAAAAAAGCGCTGATACTTCTCAGAGGCGAATTTACTCCGGATTACGAATATATTCAAAACTACTTAAAATAAAAAAGGAGCGAAAAATGAAAAAAGTTCTGATACTCGGGGCGGGAATGGTTGTAAAGCCTATCGTAAAATACCTGCTGGACCGTGATTTTGGAGTGACAGTTGCAACAAGAACCAAATCAAAAGCTGAAGCAATGATAGGCGATCACCCGAACGGAAAAGCGGTTGCTTGGACAATAGACGATGAAACCGTTCTTGCGCAAATGATAGAGGATCACGATCTTACTGTCAGTCTTCTGCCCTGGATGCACCATATCATGGTTGCAAAACACTGCATAGCACTAAAGAAGAACATGGTCACGACTTCTTATGTCAAACCGGAAATGAAAGACCTCGATCAGGCCGCAAAAGATGCAGGTATCATTATCCTTAACGAGCTCGGACTTGATCCTGGAATCGATCATATGTCGGCTATGAGAATAATCGATCATATTCACAACAAAGACGGTAAGGTTGAGGAATTTTATTCATTCTGCGGTGCGCTTGTAGCTCCAGAAGTAGAGAAAAATCCTTTTAACTACAAATTCACATGGGCACCGAAAGGTGTTGTGATGGCTGGTAACAATGACGGCAACTATATGCGTCACGGTGAAGTTAAATATATACCCACAGAAGATCTTTTCAAAAACCCGATCAAACTTGATTTTCCCGAGGTCGGAAATCTTGAAGTGTATCCGAACAGGGATTCTATGCCCTACATAGATCTGTACGGAGTACCGGAAACAAAAACGATAATGAGAGGAACATTCAGGTATGAAAGATGGTGTGAGAATGTTGATGCAATGAAAGCTTGCGGCCTTCTTTCTTATGAGAAAATGAGCCTTGAGGGTAAAACATATGCAGGAATGCTCTCAGAGCTTATCGGCGTATCCTGCCCGTCTTCAATTAAAGAAGAGACTGCAAAATACCTGAAAATATCACCCGACTCTCCTGTCATTGAGGCTTTTGAGTGGCTCGGTCTTTTCAACGAGAATGATATCGGAAGAAATGATGATTCTCCATTCGAGGTCGTGGCGGATCTTATGATATCTAAAATGATGGTCGGTGAAAAAGAAAGAGATATGGTGGTAATGCAGCATACATTCCTTGCATCGTATCCCGACGGCAAAAAAGAAGTAATTAAATCAAGGATGCTCGACTTCGGCACACTGGAAACCGATACTTCAATAGCAAGAACAGTTGCACTTCCGGCAGCTGTTGGTGTAAAAATGATACTTGACGGTGAAATAAGCGCTAAGGGCGTACATATACCCGTTATTCCCGAGATATACAACCCGATACTTGACGCACTTGAGGAAATGGATATCAAAATGGTAGAGGAATACGGACTTGATGAAACCGAGACAATAAAATAATTATTGCCTAAAGATTTTTGAAAGGGGCGCACTTTTGTGGCCCCTTTTTTATTTTGATTTTAAATATTATTCTTAGTATATTGTCGTTCAATTTAAATGGCCGGTCAATCAAATGCAAAGAATCATCTTTTTTATCCTCATAACAGCACAACTGGTTTTTTCGGCAGTTGATTATAATTCTGACTCTCTTTCGGTTCCTGAGCGAACCATTACGGCTCTGCCTTTTGCTTATTACACAGGAGAGACAGGACTGGCTTTCGGACTTTTTTTAAGCTATGGTTCCGGTCCGGGTGATATGATATTCACAAACACTGTATATACCCTGAAAGATCAACTCATGCTTCTTGCGATCGCTGACAGAAAATCAAATGATATCTATTGGCGAAACACTTTGAGCATAAAAAGATATTTTTCCGTGGTTTACGGTATCGGGAACAGATCGAAAAGGTCAGAAGATATAAAGTACCGATATTTTCAGGCTGATAATATGTTCAGAGCCGGTAAGGATATCTTTTTGGGATCAAGACTTTATATAAAACTTAATAATTTTATTCATATTCCCGAAACTTCAGGCAAATACACAGATTCGCTTACAGTCAGAGCTTATCCCGGATCGGACAGCCAGATATCTACCGGAATAGGTTTTTCAATTGACAGGGGAACGGTAACCGAAAGATTTTTCAGAGACGGTTATAAATATTCTGTTTACTACCTGTATTACCCCTCTATTATTGGCAACATCGGATCTTTTCATGTCTTCGGATCAGAGAATCTCTGGCACAGGTCTTTTAATAATTCAGCACTGAACATCCAGCTTCTGACCCGTTTCTCCACCGGGAAAGTACATCCGGAAAAACTTTCTTCTATCGGAGGATCGGATGTTCTCAGGGGATATCCCGACAGAAGGTTTCTGGATAAAAGCATGGTCTCGTTTCAGGCGCAATATGATATCAGGATATATAAAAATCTTTCGGCATCAATATTCGCAGGCGCGGGTGATGTTTTCTCCAGGCCTGCAGACCTTGCTGTAAAAAATATTAAGACCGGATACGGGACCGGTCTTACGTACGGATACGGAAACCTGAATTTAAGGTTCGATATAGCATATTCTCCCGAAAGCAGGTTCAATGAGCCTCAGATAATAATCCTCGGGTTCAGAGCTTTCTAATAGCTGCAGACCGGAAAAAAATTTGAGGAATCACTCTCCGACAGCTTCGTTCACAGCCTTTAAAAACTCATCAACATTGATACCGTGGGCAATAAGTCCGTCCTCAAGCGATTCAAAACTTGCCGCTACACATCCGATACAACCAAGCTTGAATTGCCTAAAAACTTCATGGCTCTGAGGAAAATTTTTCACGATTTCTGTAATAGACATATCTTTTGTGATCTTCATTTCTGCTCCTGATTTTTAATTAACTGTTCTTTTATTTTTTCTATTGCATCACCTGCAAGTCTCAGGCTGTGATGTTTTTTTTCTGGAAGTTTACCAAGTTCACTGTCCATCATTTCAAATGTTATAGAATCAATTTCTTCCACATCTTTTCCGATCATCAGTTCGCTTAAAAGTGAAAAAACGGTAATAGTCCCCGAACAGGCTTTCAGCTTATACTTAAAATCTTCTATTGAACCGTCTTTTGTTTTTACGAAAACACTAACTGTATCAAAACATCCGCCTTCAGTATTGATCACTTCCACATAAGCATCGGGATCTTTTATGTCACCGATATTTTTCGGCTTTGAAAAATGTTCTATATACTTTTTCGAATACATCGTCTATTTTCTCCCTTTCATCAGTTCTTCGATCTCTTCGATCTCGATCGGGATGTGAGCGGAAAGGTTTCTGCTTCCGGTCTTTTTTATCAAAACATCATTCTCCAGCCTTATCCCTATATTTTTTTCTGCGATGTAGAGTCCCGGTTCCACAGTGATGACGCTGTTTTCAGGCAGTGGTAATGAAGTATCGCCGACATCGTGCGTGTCGAGACCCAGAAAATGACTTACACCGTGATAGTAATAGTTCGAAAGGTCCTTTTTTTCTCTGATGATCTTAAGA
Organism: Candidatus Delongbacteria bacterium; assembly: GCA_007124045.1. GTDB lineage: Bacteria > UBA4055 > UBA4055 > UBA4055 > UBA4055 > SLFX01. The sequence continues at coordinate 14,556 of SLFX01000075.1, forward strand.
TCGTACAAACCTTTAAAAAGAATCTCTTTTGTTATTTCCTGAAGTTCAGATGTCTTAACTCCGGCTTTTGCAGATTTTGTGGTTTTATTAAGAGCTTCAAGAACAATATTATAGATTTTTTTCTGCTCACTGCTGAATCTTCCGTTTACGGGATAGGTCCTGGTTATGTCGGCTGAATAATTCATATAATCCGCACCGCTGTCAACAAGTATTAAATCGCCTTTTTTCGTCTCCATTCTGTTCTCTTCATAATGAAGAACTGTTGCGTTTGCTCCCGAAGCCGATATTGTAGGGAAAGCAGGCTGGACGGAACCATATTTCAGGTAATTGTAAAGAAGTATGCCCTCACACTCATTCTCGGTTATGCCGGGCTTGATACGACTTAGAAGATCTTCATAGGCGAGTGCAGTAATGTCAACAGCCCTTTGTATCATTTTAAGTTCGGCAGAACTTTTTTGTACTCTAAGAGGGTCTATGAATCTGTTAAGCTGCGTTATCTTTACAAAACTGAACCTTCGTGAAAGGTTTGAACCGAAAACCTGAGTGTAAGTGGGAACAACAAGTTCAGGCATAAACTCATTGTAGAGATAAACTGTCTCTATTCCCATACTGATAAATACACTTTTGTAGAAATCATCAATATCTTTAATATCCCTTAGATCGGATATGCCCGAAACCTGTTTCACAGTCTCGAATGGTACATTTTTGCCCACCCATTTTTCAAGGTTTGGATCCAGAACTTTTCTGAAAAGAGTCTCGTATGTTTTACCTTTGTATTTATAAAGGGCAAGCACAGATCTTTTGAGTTCAAGACTCGTCAGATAGAAAAAGTTGCTGTCCTGCCTGAATCTGTAGTTGGTATCCCTGTTCTTTATTTTATCCAGAGATGAGAGAACGAATACTATGCTGTTATCATCTATCTGCTCGGCAAGTTTTTTTCGGTTCTTTTCAAAAAATCCTTTTGGAAAACCTAGATCTTTAAACATTTTCAACATCCTTCTCTAATTTATCGTTCGTTTTAAAAACTATTCTGATATCCGTTCCTTCCCCTGCTGTAGATTCTACCGTGACGACTGCTCCGTAATTGTCTGCGATCTTTTTGAGTATGTAAAGACCTAAACCGTGCCCTCCCCCGTCTCCGGTTTTCGTAGTGTAGAAAGGTTCGAACATTTTGTTTAACTGATCTTTGTCCATTCCGATACCGTTATCAGTGACCTGCAGGAACACTCCTTTTGAGCATTTTCCTGTAGAAACAGTAATATTGCCCTCACCGCCGCCGTCATGGTCATAATCCTTTGCAGATACCGCATCCCTGGAGTTGGTAAGCAGGTTAATAAGCATTTGAGACACCTCCTGATAGTTGCACTTCACGGGAGGAATGTCGGAAGCAAGTTCAAGATTGAGCCCGGACTTGAATTTTATGCTGCTTTTTGTTACGGTTATTACATCACCGACAATATCATTTATTGAGTTCTCTGCTGTTTCAACATCAAATCTGCTTATCTTAAGAGTACTGTTAACGATGCTGTCTATTAAATCAACAGCCTTTTTGTTGCTGGTTATGAGAGATTTTAAATCCGAAAAAACCTTTTTTATCTTATGTTTTTCGACAAGTTTTCTAACCTCTCCTCCATTTTTATTTTTTGAAGAACAGCTTTTCATGAGATCGTATATAAAAACCGAAAGATCGTTTAAAGAAAGCCTTATATTATCCATTGAAAGCTTTAAAACCTGTGCCGGATTTTTGATCTCGTGTGTGATCCCGGCCACCATAGTGCCAAGCGAAGCGAGCTTGTCCATTCTTGAATTCTCTTTTTCCGACCTTATGAGTTTATCGTTAGATTCATTGAGCTCTTTTTTAGTTTTATTTATCTCATCAATGAGCCTTTTGTTGAAATTCTCGATTTCAACCGAATACTCTTTTATCAGTTCTTCCGCCTTTGCCTTTTGAACATATGACCGGTATGCCATATAGGATATCGCGACCAGAAGTATAAAAAGTATAATAAAGAAATTATTTATCTGCTTCTGTTTCTCGATCTGAAGCCTTTTTATCTCATTGTCCCTTATCAGAGAAAAAGTCTGTCTCTCTTTTCTTTCAAGATCGTATTTTGCAGTGAGGTCGTATATCTCCCTCCTTTTCTGCTCCTCAAATATTTCAGTGTTCAGCTCTACATATTTTATGTGGTTCCGATAGGCATTCCCGAACCTTGATCTGGCTGAATCCGCCATGGACATATAAAGATAATTATCCCTCATAAGAAATTTCACACCCATTTCGGAAGCCGCCTTTAGACTTCTTTCAAAGTAGCCATAAGCGCCCGCGAAATCATTACGATAATACAAAGCTCTTCCGTGGTTATGGTCATTCAGAGCCAGTCCGAACCTGTCATTGACCTTAGTGAAAATGTTTCTTGCACTTTGGAGATGTGAAACGGCCATATCAAAATTCTTAAGATCAATATGTATTGATGCCATATTATTAAGAATTATAGCCTGATTATGCTCCCTTCCGTGCCTCTTGTATATATCAAGAGCCAGACTGAACTTTTCGAGTGCTTCATCTTTGTTCTTCTGATTGTTCAAAGTCACGGCCATATTGTTATAAACTTTGGCGACCTCAATTTCATCATTTTCGGTAAGATAGAATTCAAGAGCTTTTTTAAAGAACTCCATAGCCTTTTCAAAATCTTTTATCTCATCGTAAATACTTCCGAGGTCATTATGTATGTCAGCCATCTTGGCTTTATCTTCAAGAAGTTCAGCGAAGTCCAGAGCTTTAAGATAAAAAATCAGGGATGTTCTATGATCGGAAAGGTAGTAAAAGACACCGCCCAACTGCTTAAAATTATCGTAGATAAAATCTTTTCTGTCCAGTTTTTCCGCCATCTCGAGAGAGAGTCTGAACTGTTCACCTGCAAAGACATTATCTCCCCGAAAGAAGAGTATATATCCCATAAGGGAACGGGCTTTCATCAGAATAAGCGGATCTTCAGTCTCGATACCGTAGTTAATAGCTTCTTCCGCATATTGCTCCGCAGGTTCTTCATCCTCATCAAA
>SLFX01000141.1 GCA_007124045.1 Candidatus Delongbacteria bacterium
AGTTCCGCCTTCGTAAGCTTCAGCGACCCTCTTATTCTGATTTGATTTGTCGTTAGTGATAATAAAACTCATCGCATTGCCGGGACTCCAACCTACTCTGTCAATTACCTGTTGAACGATGCTATTCAAGTTCGGAGTCATCTGATTCGGGCCTCTCTCCTGAACAACAGACCAGTTCGGCGGAAGCCAGCTGACCGTATTTGCAGTTCTCGGCCTTGAGGACACATCGTAGTTTCCGCTCCATGCAGCCGAATTATCTGCATTATGCGCATCAATGAACAGCTCAATGGTTCCAGAAGATGTCTCGTCACATTCAAACTGAATGTAAGCGTTTGTGATTGTAACGCCCGACGGAACATTCACATTCTGGAAACGGAGACCTACCGTCTGATGATACTGATTGTTATAAGTATCATAAACCAATTCGAGATCCGAGCTGTTGGTGTATATAAATCCGTCGCCCTGCCTTTCTTCCACATCGTCTGCGCCCGTAGTTATGGAAACCGAAACTGATCCTATGTTCGTGACGGTAATATATCCTGTTTTAAGTTCAGTATCAGAACCAAAACTGTTTGTTGCTGTCAGCTGAACATTGTATGTTCCTTCGGCATTATAAACGACGGAAGGATTTTTCTCAGTACTCGAAGAAGGCGTAGCGCCGTTGAATGTCCATGACCAGGATGTGGGATTATTCGTTGACAGATCAGTAAACACTACATTCTGACCTATTCCCGCCGAAGTAGTGCTTGCGGAAAAATCAGCAACAGGGGGATTTTCTGTAGTTGTTGTAAATCCAAAAGGCTGTGTATAAGTTCTTCCGTTTGAACCGACGAGGATAGCTCTAACAAAAGGCTGATTTGTGTAAGCAGAGTAGTTAAAAGTCGTTCCGCTTCCCACATTTGCAGTTCCCGGCCCTATCCATGTTATGCTTGTGTAGTTCGTAGCAGTGATAGTGATTGTCTTATTAACATCATCAACCGCGATCTGGCTTATCCTCGGAGCAGCGGCATTTCCTGATCCTCCCGGTTCGTAGCAGAAATAAGATGCGCCGTTGTCCAGACATTGCTTATGGGCGGCATCGGTTAGCTCGGGCATGAGCATGAACTGGTAATTTCTGAAATAATGTCCTGTTGTGTGCATATCATCATTCGAAAATCCCCATACCAGTTTACCTTCTGCGGAGAACAGGTTCTCATTTATGTTGTCCCAGAGCTGACGGTCGGACGGATATCTGTCACCCTGATTATAGACTTCAAGTCCGACATTTGTCGAGTAGTCCCTGTACCACGGAATGTACCATGACCAGTTAGTGGGAGTGTTGTACCTGCCCGGATGGGCGATTATGTTTCTGCCGCCGTTGGACTGAACATTCGGTATCGCCTGCTCAAGTGTCGCTGAAGTGACGGTAAATTCATGAAGTCCAAGGTCGTGGTGGCTGTTGGAGAACTCATTTCCTCTGACTGCGAGCATTCCGGCAGGCACTCCGTTCGGCCATGGCCAGGTCGTAACATTGTGGTCAGTCATAGCAAGAATGTCGTAGTTGGCATTGTTGTAAGCGTTTACGACGGTCTGAAAAGCCACACTTCCGTCACTGAATGTGGTATGTGTGTGGTAATTTGCCTTATACTGGTTGTAGGTTGACCAGTTTACATCAGAATAAGGATTGACCACCAGATTAACTACCTGTCCCGAAAGCGACAGCATAATACCGAGTATCATCGCCGCTATAAATTTTCTCATTTTTCCTCCTCGTTTTGTTTTACTTTTTGTTTGAAATACAGAGTTTGGCAGCGGTAAATTACTACCTGAATGTTAAACGAGTATTGTTTTTATCTTAGTATTAAATGATATTATCATTAGCTCTTTATTTCGCTACAGCTTTTCTAACGCAAGGGTAACTGTTGCCGAATAAAATCAAAACATCCGGAAATTAAATTATGCAATAAATCCGGAGTTATTATGAGCGAACTGTCCCTTGTAATGAATGAAAATAAAAACCGTATCGAGCTTGACGACCTTATAAGGAAAAACGGCGGGGGTAAGATAGAAAAATATCCCGTGTATGTTTCCAAACCCTTAAAATATCTGCTTTCCAAAATTCTCAGGCTCGATAGCATTAATTCGTTTTTGGAAGATAATTACTATAAATCCGGAACAGATTTTATTGAAGCGCTTTTCGAACACCTTAATTTCACATATAAGATCTCAAGTAAAAGCATTAAGAAGATTCCTCACGAAGGAAGGCTGATTATAGTAGCAAATCATCCCCTCGGCGGCCTTGACGGTCTTTCTCTTATCCATGCGGTTTTTCAGGTCAGAAGCGATGTGAAGGTTGTGGTTAACGATATGCTGACCGAACTTACCTGGCTCAAAGATTTCTTTCTTCCTTATAATATTTTTTCTCACAGGGCACAGAGGAACAATGTCAGGAAGATAGACGAACATCTTAACTCGGAAGGAGCTGTTATATTTTTTCCTTCTGCGGAGGTGTCGAGACTCGGTTTTAACGGAATTAAGGAAGCTCCATGGCAGAAAGGCGCATATCATTTTTCATCAAGAACGAGCTCGCCCGTACTTCCTGTTTTTATAAAAGGGCTTAATTCTCCATTGTTTTACGCCCTTTCATTAATTAATAAGAATTTTTCATATCTTCTTCTTCCGTCCGAACTTTTCGGCAAAAAGAACTCCTCGATCGAAATAGTGGCGGGAGATTTTATCTCCTCCGAAACACTGGGCCTAGCAGACCCGTCAACTGCGATGAAGCTTCTGAAAAAACACACTTACAGGATCGGGCAGGGCAGAAAAGGGATATTTAAGACGCAGACGAACATTATACATCCGGTTACCAAACCCGATCTTAAAAAAGAGGCCGATTCTCTCGAACCTGTCGGAGTTACGAGCGATAAAAAGAAGATCTTCGTCTCTCAAAAAAGCAGGGTCCCGGCAATGATGAAAGAGATATCAAGGCTTAGAGAGGTCACTTTCAGGTCTGTCGGCGAGGGAACGGGCAAAAGTATGGATTACGACAGGTACGACAATTATTATGACCATATAATTTTATGGGACGAAGCTCTTATGGAGGTGGCCGGTTCCTACAGGGTATGCAGGACATCATTTCTCGCGGGAAGCAGGGCGCATGAAGCTCTTTATAATTCCACACTTTTCCGTTTCAGCGAAAATTTTGACCATATACTTGCCAACGGGCTGGAGCTCGGCAGGAGCTTCGTGCAGAAAAAATACTGGAATACGCACGCTCTCGATTATCTTTGGCAGGGCATAGGCGCATATATCTCAAAGCATCCCGAGATCAAATACCTTTTCGGAGCTGTCAGCCTGAGTAAAAGCATATCCAGGGAAGCTAAGGATCTGATAGTTTATTTCTACGACAAACATTACGGCAGAAGAGGACTCGCAGAAGCAAAAAATCCCTACAGGATAGCAGAAAAGTCTAAAGAAGAGCTTGACAGCCTCTTTTCAAACTGCGGAAGTTTTGAAGACGAATACAAAGTAATGAAAGAAACGCTTAAGATATACGGCTATTCCGTGCCCGTGCTTTTTAACCAGTACACAAAACTCTGCGATAACGGTGGAGTCTATTTTACCGGATTCAATACAGATCCTTCTTTTTCGGACTGCGTTGACGGGCTGATAGTCGTAGAAGTTGATAAGATCGCCCCGAAGAAAAAAGAAAGGTATTTTAACGGCGGTTTATAGAATTCTGTTTTCCGGTCGATAATTTCTCTTTGATACTGAAGTATTTTCTGTTTATATTTACCGCATGCTTGAAATTGATCTTCACAATATGACCGTATGCAGCCTTAAATCAACTACCTTACAAAACTCGGTAAAATCTTTATCTGTTGTAAAAATGCTTAAATTACGGTTTATCGCAATGGCACAAATAAGAAAATCAATATGCGAACCCTGAACACCATTTTTTCTGCAAAGATTATAAATCTCTGAAGCCTTCTCATAGTCATTCGTTTCTATAACTGTATCTTCAAAATATCTGAGCTTCGATGCTAATTCGTTAAATTTGGATTCTGAAGAAATTCCGGATAATATTTCCTGCCTTACCGGACCGATCATAACAACCCTGAACTCTTTTATAAGCTCAGTAAATTCCAAGACGGTCTTTTTTTCTTCCTCTGTCAAAGTTTTTTTGCGCAGGGCCAGCGACCAGACTGAAGTATCCACAAGAACTTTCATTTTCTGGTTCTCATTTTCTTATAATCATACTCCTTTTCATACTCGACAGAACCGAACATTTCAATAATCTCTTCCTGCCCATGATGAAGTATAAATACGCGCAAAGCTGTATTAACAGTATCTTTCTTAGTAGGAAGACCCGATATCTTCTGAGCTTCTTTAATCAGATTGTCATCAAGCGAAAGATTAGTAGGCATACCTAACTCCTTTTACTTCTTTGTGTAAAATATAACACACTTCTTTGTGTAAATCAAGATATTTTTTGAGAGAATTTAAGAAAGCTTCAGCCATCTGGCTTCTTGCCGAGTTGTGTATGCACACGAATAGAATTTTAATCATTTTTTACCACCCCAAATTAGATTGCAAATTAAATTTGATGTTACAAAAAACCCCGATCTAACAACCGGGGTTTGCAATTATATCAGACTCTTTTTTGAGCGCTTCCCGCCTTCCCTGCGCTAGTAGGAGGTCTAAGGAAAGAGCTGCCCCGTCTGCCTGATAAAAATTTAGAAATTTATGCTCCCAACTATGCCTGCCCTCATCTGGGAATCAGTTTTATCTGAACCTCTGGTGTTAGCTTCTCCGGGCATGAACATCGCGAAATACGGGTTGAGTGTCATTTTTTCGAAAAGTCTGTATCTTGCGCCGAGAAGTATTTCTGTTCCGAGATTAGTATCGCTCTTTTCGTTTCCCTCAGAATCAGTCCATTTTACATCTTCAGTTGTCATTGCTATTCCAAAGCCGCCGCGCAGAGTAAGATTGTCATTCATTTTGTAAGTGAATGTGAGAGCCGGGATCATAATGCCGTCCGCGCCTCTGTTGATGTAGTTGTAGGAGTTGCCGTCGCTTACTCCGGTCGCGATCATTTCAAGGCCGTTCTGATACTTGTTCTTATGATGTATCCAATAGTCTTTACCGTCTTCATCGCCTCCGGCATAAACGAAGTTAAACCCTATATCCAGATCCTTAACAGCCTTGATCGTGGTTTTTAAGCTTATTGCCATTCCGGAACCATTGTCACGATGATCCTCAAGTGCATCCTGCTGAGCCTGATCAACATTAA
>SLFX01000122.1 GCA_007124045.1 Candidatus Delongbacteria bacterium
ACGCAACAAACTCAGACAATCAGGTTTACGACAGAGCGGCTGACATAAGAATGAGGCCTCACATAGACTATACAGTTAATGATTACATCAGTCTGAGGGCTGTTCTTGAAATAGGAGACATTCGTTACGGATCTAACGGCGGAACTATAGGTACAGACGGTGTAAACCTTCAGACCAAGAATCTGTTCATGTCTCTGCAGCCCACTCGCAACCACATAATAAAATTGGGTCTTCTTCCCTACAAAGACGCTCACAGCATGATAGTTGATACTGACATGGCCGGTATAATGTGGCATGGTCGTTTCGAAGATTATTCCGTTAATCTTGGGTGGTTCGCTGCACTGGACGAAGGCGAAAAATATTTAGGAGAAAAATCACACAGTTTTGGATCTACGGTTTTTCTTGCTGATTTTTCCTACAGAATGAACGATATGTTCACTTTTGGTGTTAACAACTTTTTTGTGATCAGCAAGGATGATTTCAGCGATCAGTCGCCGAGGGAAGAAGTAAGAATCTTCTTTGCACCCAGAGTACAGGCTGAGATCGGGCTATTTTCTGCCGATGCACAATTCGTGGCAAATAATAATTATGCCGTTTACAATCCCTACAACCCCCATAACGGTTTTAGCCAACCGAAAGATTCCGACAGAACAGGTCTTGCACTGAGTCTAAAGACCAGATTCCAGATGGATGAAAGAACTACATTCCGTGCCAATCTTCTCTTCAGAGGATGCTATGAAAACTGGGAAAACTACGAAGATTTCATGTCCTATTATGATACGGGATTAGAGATAATAAATGAAAATCCTTTCGGTATTTCAAGTCATAATCCTATGAAAGATTTTGTAGTTCATTCTCCAAATTATAATCCGGAGAATCCAAGAGGACATATTTATCAGCTTGGTATCGTAGTTCCGGCTCTTTTCGTCGACTGGAAATATACGGACAATGTTACTTTCACAGGCGGATTCGGTTTCATAATGAACGATCAGGCATACGGAAAGTCAATTGACTGGAGTGACCCTTCATCGTTAAAGACTAATGACATGTTCATGGCATGGGAGCTTGATCTAAAAGCCAAAGTGACGATGTACGATGATCAGATTTCGTTCTTGCCCTACATGGCTTTCTTTATGCCCAGCGACAATTTTGCTATGAACATCACCGAGAATGCTGACAACTTCACTTCCGACATGCTGCCGGCAGCAGATATGCAGTTTAAGATCGGAATGACAGTGAATTACAACTTCTAATCTTCTTTTATCACTCATAAAAAGGCGGGAATTCCCGCCTTTTTTATTTATACAGATATTTTTTTTTCAATCAGAACGGAAGGTCATCCACAGGATCTTCGTCCCTGTCGTTTCCCGCATTGGACTTTTCGTGATTGTCGTAGTCATGCTGTCCGTCGCTGGTAATGTCATCTCTTCTTCCCGAAAGGTTTTTCACGACATTGCCAATTATCTCCGTCATATATTTTCTGACACCGTTCTCATCATCCCATGTTCTGGTCGTTATTTTCCCGTCGACAAATACGGTCATACCCTTCTTCAAATAATCTTTAGCGTATTCCGCCTGTCTGGAAAACAGCACGATGTTATGCCAATCCGTTCGCTCTTCCCAGCTATCTCCCCTTTTTACTCTTTCGCTCGTAGCGAGAGAAAATTTTGCGATCTGAACACCGCTCGGGGTGTACTTGACTTCAGGATCCTTTCCCAGATTTCCTATTAGAAATACTTTGTTTACACTTGGCATTTTTTCCTCCGTTTGTTTTACTTTATGAACTTATTTAATTTAATTCCTGCTGACATCGAAAATCTATTTTCGAGACCTCCGTTCAGGGAGTATGAAAAGTCGAATTCCATTTCACTTATCAATATTGTTGCTCCAAGCGATAGCCCCCCGAACTTTTCACTTGTATTGTTATCTCCGATCTGCCAGTCATTTCCCCTGCTGTCATATCCCAGTCTTACAATAAGATTTTCTTTAGCCTCAAGCTCAAAACCAGCCATTAGATTGAATTTATCCGGATCACCAATATTATAGTCATTCTGAAGAGTGGCTGTTACCGGAATGTTCTTTATACGGTAAGACACCGCTGTCCTGATTAAAGGATCAACGCTCTCTCTAGTACGATAATAGGGATCTGTCTGAAAACCGACATTAAAGACTCCTGCCCCAAAGACTGTATTTCCATCCATAAAAGAATATAAAAACGCGATATCGGATGAAAAAGCCGAAGATCTGTGATCCGAAGTTATAGATGAATAAATATAGTGAACATTTATACCTGCCATTATTTCATTGATCGAATAACCCTGCGAAAACGACAAAGCCATCTCATAGGGTGTGTAGGTAAAGCCGGTCTCATAGTCAACAAATTCACCATAATTTATTGTAGCTATGGAAAAACCGGTGGATTGGTTTTTTAATATAAGATCCGGATGGATATACTGTGTGCCGGCAAGATAAACATCTGAAAAATATCTTGTGTATGTTGAATATAAATACAGATCGTTCTGATCAGCAGCCATTTTTGCGGGATTTAAAACAAATCCGTTATTTGATCTGATGACAGCAAAATCCGATCCTCTCATACCCGAACTTTTCGAATCATGATCTATGCCGCCGGACATGAATAAAGATGCGAAGAGAGCGCAGGGAAACAGTATTGGAAGAATCTTTTTCATTACATTACCTCAACTAACATCTAATTATATAAAATACTATCCGACAAGTCAAGAGAACAAATTAAAAAATCATTTATGACTTGATATTTTCTTTTTACTTATTTACAATTGACGGGTTCATAATTAACTTGAGTTATTTTTGGAAAAAGAAGAAAAAATAATCACAATCAGAGATTTAAAAAAATCTTACGGCGATAACACCGTTTTCTCTGATCTTAATCTTGATGTTGAACGGGGCAAGATAATTAGCATAATCGGACCTAACGGTTGTGGAAAAACAACTCTGTTCAAGATGATATTAAAGATATCAAACCCAAGTGATGGCACAGTAAATATTCACGGTGGTGTTACTCCGGGGTTTTTGATCGAAGAACTTATACCTTTTGAACGACTGAGTCTCACAGATAATCTTAAAGCGTTCTCTATACTTTCAAACACTTACGGCAAAAACAGATCTTTTAATGAGATCATTTCAGCGTCTTTTTGTGAAAAAATCAAGTCTAAACCATTCAAACAGCTGTCATCCGGCCAGAAGAAAAAAGCAATGTTCGCACTTTCTTTACTAAACGATCCCGAAGTAATTATACTTGATGAACCTTTTAACTCTCTTGATCTGAAGGAAAGAATAGATATTATTTCATCCATTCGTTACCTTAAAGAGTCGAAAAATAAAACTGTCATGATCAGTTCGCACGACCTGACCAGTCTTTATGACATTTGTGATGAGTTCTGTTTTATAAAAAACGGTACCATTATCGACCGAATCCACAAAAAACAGATCAGCTCTGACGGACTAAACAACCTGTTTTTAAAACTCTATGGTTAATTTTTACTGTTAAAAACAGCTTGACATTCCTTAACTTTAATTTTATTTTTGGGGTAGAAAAAACATGGAGTGTTTCATGAAATTATTTTTTGTTCTATCAGTCGTATTTTCTATGATGCTGCCTTTGTATTCGCAGGACTTTGATCAGCAGATCCGTGAACAGGAATCGCAAATAGAGCAGATCGAAAAAGAAATAACCGATATTGAGGCAAAGATCCAGGCTTCCAGAAACAGAGTAAAAGAAACAGAGGAAAGGATCCAGAGGCTCAGAGATGAAAAAAGAGAGATCGAGAACAACATTAAAAGACTCGAAGAAGAGATAAGCAGTCTCAGAGGTTAATTCCTGCGATCGTAATACTTCATAATGAATGAAATTATTACATTAGGTGCGGTATCTAAACTGATCAGCGGCTTTCCGGATTTCCCGGAAAAGGTTAATGTTATGGTAAAATCAATGAAATCAGCTGATTTCGAAAGGAATCAGCTGATTTCTTATGTCCACGATAATCCGGTTTTTTATAGCGTGTTTAAGAAACTCAATCCTGCGGATATTGAAATGGACATTTCTGAGACAAGCGCTCTCGAGAGGATTATTGGCAGACTTGACACTAATTCTTTAAGGAATATTCTTTTTGCCTGCTCTATTCTCTCATTAAATAAAAATACAGTATCATCAATGATGATCAAAAAAACTCTCATGTCATCATATATATGCAAAGACCTTATTGAAAAGGTGAATATGTTCAGAAAAAGCGGCCATAACCCTGACAATTTTTTCCTTTACTGCCTTTTCCATGATATCGGAGAGATTTTTGCATCTGTATGCATGCCTGAAAAAGTCTCAGAACTGATCTTTTCAGACCCTGATTGTGTGCATATTCATAGAATAGATGAACTCCTTGCTCATAATGAAATAGGCTATATGCTCGCCAGAAGGTGGAAAATGCCCTCTATTCTGTCTTATATATGCCTGAATCATAACAAACTTGAATACAGAAAATTCACATCCGAATTTATATATATTATAAATGCCATTGCCGTTTCAGATGCTATTGCATTTGATATTCTTGGCCTCGACATCCCATATTCCAACACATGGGATGTCGGACACTCGATTTATAAAATAGGGTTAAGGGAAAGTGACATTTATACAGAGTCGGGCCTTATCGGAAGTGCAGAAAAAAAAGTTTCAAAGATCATGGACCTTTTTGGTTTGTCATAGTCTTATAATTTTCATCGTACAAATTATTTATCGCGGACCTGACATCTTCTAATTCATCCATTTTGAATATTTTTTGACGAAATGTCTTCAGATTATTTATGCCTTTAAAATAATTCTGATAATATTTTCTCATTTCCAGAATCCCTTTTTTTTCTCCGATGTATTCGACATAAAGATCCAAATGCCGTAAACACATTTTCTTTCTTATATCAAGATCTGTAAGGTCTGAATAAGAACCTTTTTCTATCAGTTGTTTTATCTGCATGAATATCCAGGGGTTTTTCACTGCCTCTCTGCCGATCATGATGCCGTCACAACCTGTCTCTTTAAACATTTTAACGGCATCTTCGGGACTACATATATCACCGTTTCCGAATAAAGGAACCGATACTCTTGTTTTCAACTCCTGAATGTAAGACCAGTCAGACCTTCCGGAAAATTTCTGAGACCTTGTCCTTGGATGCAAAGTAATAAAGCTTATTCCGGATTCTTCAAATATCTTTGCGGTTTGAAATATATTTACAGAATTTTCATCCCATCCCAACCTTGTTTTTGCACTGACCGGTGTCCTGACCGACCCGACAACAGCCTCACATATTTTTGAAACAAGAGGAAGGTCGCGTAATAAGGCGGAACCGCTTCCGTGGCCGGCTACTTTTGGAGCAGGGCAACCAAAATTCAAATCTATTATGTCAGGATCGAATTGCTCGACAATTTTTGCCGCTTCGGACATTTTTTCCGGTGATTTACCAAATATCTGAATAGCAACGGGTCTCTCTCGTTTTAATATTCTGATCTTTTGAAGACTTTTGCTGCTGGAATGAATTATTGCGTCTGAATTTACAAACTCTGTAAACAGCAGATCTGCACCTGTTTCTTTGACTATAAGCCTGAGCGGAATGTTCGTGTAACCGTCCATCGGTGCCAGTGCTACCGGTTTTTGCGAAAACAGTTTTTCTATACTGAAGGAATCCACTATCTATCTCACTATTTCCGGTATCGGCACTATATCATTAAAATCAAAATATCCGGCTGCTTTACTGCTCAGAAAATTATAATTATCCTCACTGGCCTTTATGAGAAGTATTACATCATCTCCGTTAATGATCTTTTCAGTTATCCTGTTTAACTGAGCCGAACTGCTTGTCAAATCTTCAAGAAACATATAGGGTTCAGAGAAAGGCAGATTGGTATCTTCACTAATCAAACCTGAATAGGAATACCGGCCTTCATGTTTTTCAATATACACAAGTCCTCTTCTCTTTAAAACTCTCAAGAAACTCTCGACGGTATCATAGTCCGATATAACTTTTTCGCCCCTGTGGTTCAATATCCCGTATGCTTCCGGCATTTGCTCAAACACCTTCTCTACAACGAAATCTATAGTAAAATCATTCATTCCTTTCATTATCCGGTACCTTTCTCTGTCTATATTGCCTCTCTCAGGTTCCATAGGAAGGTTTATTAATACCGTTTTGGAAGAGGAAACAGCATGAGCGTATATCTTGGCTGACGCCCATCTGTCGGGTAATATTGAAACCGAATAATCAAAAGGCAGCTCCAATATGTTTTTTGTCCATTCCGCCCCCCAGTTATCCCCGAATCCTGTTATCAAAATCGAAAGGTTACCTGTAAGCTTCAACCCGTCATCAACCCGGGGACTGATCATTATTTCAACTACTGCAGGTATACGCTCCCCTGTGTCAAAACGATAAACTATTTTATTTGAGAATTCAAACTCCTCCGCCCGAAAAGAAACAGCATCGGATCTTTTTATCAGTCTCTGGAAAAATATATTATAACGGGATCTGGTATATTTTGAGGGCACCCTTATTCTTTTAAACCAGAGCGTATCAGTTTTTGATGAATATATCCATCTCGGATCAAGATTCTTTTCAATAAGAACATGATCGATCTTATCAAAAATATCCAGTCGGGAAGCATACTGTTCTTTTTCCCTGAGTTTCAGAACATCTGTGAAGGTTTCTAAACCTTTTTGGAAAGGAGGGTCAAAGTGGTAAAGAGCCGTATTGACTGCAATTAGTAGGAATATAATAATCAAAAGCATTCTTCTTATCATTTAAGATCGCTCCAGAATTTAATAAAATACCTCTCGGAATCCTGCTCGATCTCTTTTGAGAAGATAAACCTTGAAAATCCTGTAAGACTGATAATCTCACTTGATGTATGAAAATCTATTCTGAAAGAAGTAAAAACGGTTGTGTCGGAAGAGGATATGGTTTGCGGAAAAAGAGTGTTGAATATAACATCTATCTTATTAAAATTCCTGAACATTCTGTTTGTTATCCTGATATCCTCATCTTTTGACCATGATTCAATGACGCCCCCATTATCATATTCAAAAATAAAATCATCATGAAGAAGTTCGGAATAAAGGAAAGAATCCTTAAAAGCATACGAGTAAACGAAATTATTCATCAGACCTTCAATAGTGGAATTGTCTCCCGGCTGTGACACACCCGAAAACCGTTCATAATCAGGTGAAAACACATTACATGATATCAAAGTCAAAAAAAATAGCGACAGTATTATTCTGAACTTATTTATTTTTGATATTCTTACCATAATCTATCTTTTTATAAGCAATTCAGCTATCTGAACAGCATTAAGAGCAGCTCCCTTCAGGAGCTGATCCCCGCAGATCCACATTGACAGTGCGTTCGAAAGTGCAGAATCTTTTCTTATCCTACCCGCAAAACACTTATATTTACCTTCGGAGTTTACAGGCATTGGATATTGAAGTTTTTTGCAGTCATCGAGCAATATAACCCCGTCTGAAGAAGCTATAAGCTCTCTCGCTTCTGAAACTTCTACCGTTCTTTCTGTTACTAGCGTTACAGCCATTGAGTGCACTGATATGACCGGCACCCTTACGCATGTTGCCGACACTGATATATTTCCGTCTTCAAGTATCTTTCTGGTCTCATTGAGCATTTTAAGCTCTTCTACCGTATATCCGTCTGCCGTAAATTCATCAATGTGCGGAATAACATTAAAGGCTATGGGGTGGGGAAAGCACGATGCCCCGTCATTATAATTTGTTCCTGACAGCTGAGCTTCAAGTTCTGCAATTCCTTTCAGACCGGCGCCGGAAACAGACTGATAGGTGGAAACGATTATTTTTTGTATCTTCGCCGTCCTGTGAAGATCATGGATGGCAGTAAGCATTATTATTGTCGTGCAGTTGGGATTGGAGATAATACCCTTGTGACTTAATATTTTATCCGGATTTATCTCCGGAATAACAAGGGGTACATTTTCGGTGCCTCTGAAAGCTGAGCTGTTGTCGATGACGACCGCTCCTGATTTAACAGCGGCATTTGCGAACTGAAGGCTTCTTTTTGAACCGGCAGAAAAAAATGCGATATCAATGTCATTAAAACTGTTCTCCTGCAATATTTCGACCCCGATCTGCTCATCTTTGAAACACATTTTCATGCCTTCGGAACGCGGCGAAGCCAGAAGTTTTAGTTTTTTTACAGGAAAATTTCTTGATTCAAGAACCTGTATTATCTTTCTTCCCACTGCTCCTGTCGCTCCGGCAACAGCTATGTTAAGACCTTCTTTTTTCATTTTTCCTTACCCCTGAATCTGAGTTTCTGAAAAAATGCAGCTGTTTTTTCTCTGTGGACAAGCATGATAACAGACAGTGAGGCGAGAATGACCGATATTAAACTCAAAAGAATAGCGTTGTAAGTATATGTTTTTAGAACGGTCCCTGTAAAAGGTATTTTCTTTTCTGTGGCGAACATCGGATATATGATTCCGTCAGGCAGAAATGGTTGGTCATTCCGGTCTGTTATTTCTCTTAGCGTCAGTTCAAATTTTTCACCAACCTCTTTTACCCTTTTACTGATCTCCGCATTTCCGTAACCGCTTTTGTATTCGCGCCTGTACTCATCAAGTTCTTTAAGAAGATTTTGTCTCCTCTCGTTGAGAGAGCGTCTTTTTTCACCTCTTGTGAGTTCTCCTTCCTGTGATATCAGTTCGTTGAATCTCCTCTGAAGATCATCATGCCCCGAATGGAAACTGTTTTTCTCACTTTGAAGAACTGTCAGGGCCTCAAAACCCCACCTCGAAGGCATGATCTGGCATATCTCGGGTATAGGGGATTTTTTTGAAACAAAAAGCATTTTGTTCATGTCTTCGAACTCTACTATAAAACCTCCGAATATTATCTGAGGAACGAGTATAAGCGGAATGATATTCTGGGCGGCTTTTGATGTCAGGCCGGGAATAGAGGATATCAGAAGACCTATACATATACCGCTTACAGAAACTGCCGTAATGATCAGCATATAGGGCAAAAAAAGCTCTTTTAGTTCAAGTATCATAAAACCTATACCCAAGAAGAGTGCATTCTGGACGATGGAGAATACAGAAAGCGTAATGAACTTTGAGACATAGTATTCAAAACTGTTGATATCCAGCATTTTTTCTCTGAGCAGAATCGAAGCGTCTCTTATAATTTCGTCAATGCTGTTGGTCAGAGCAAAGAAGATAGATACAATAACAGCCAGGAAAATGAATGTTATGAGGTATTTGTTATCATAAAGAGAATAATTTCCTGTAGGATCATACCGTAAGAGCAGACCGATTATTAGCGCAAGAACGGGAGCTTCAAGAAAAGTTATCGCAAGATTGGATTTATCCCTGAGTTTATTAAGAAAATTCCTCTTCAGGAGAGTAAAGAACTGGGCAGAAAGTTCCGGTAAACTCATTTTGGGTTTGGGAGGTATGAACTGATTCTCTTGTGGAGGAAAAACCACATTACCGTAGCGTTTCTGGTACTCTTCATACTCTTTTTTCCAGAATTCAGGAGAACGCTTCCTTGCGTCCAGGGGAGTGCCGTCCTTATCTCTGGCGGGTTCTTCAAGTGTTTCGAGTATAAGGTCCGGTTCGACATTTTTGCATAACGGACATTCAATTTCTTCACCCGGATGATGCCTGGAATGCTCCCTGAAATATTTTAAAGCATCGTAATTATCTCCGGAAAATGCAAGTTTACCCCCTTTATCAAGAACAATTATCTTGTCAAATATTTTGTATATCTTTGAACTCGGCTGATGAATGATAACATATACGATCTTTCCCTCAAGCGATATCGATTTCAACAACTCTATAATCTTTTCCGAATCTTTTGATGAGAGTCCGGATGTGGGTTCGTCAAGAAGAAGAACTTCGGAATCGGCAAGCAGCTCGAGACCGATATTAAGCCTTTTCCTCTGACCGCCGCTGAGTGTTTTATCCAATGGATTGCCTACCCGGCTGTCTTTTTTATCCGTAAGTCCGATATCTTTAAGTACTTTGTTGACAAGTGAAGCAACGACTTTATCCTCTTTTCCGGGGTACCTCAGTTTGGCATTAAAATAAAGGTTCTCATAAACGGTGAGATTATCAAATAAAAGATCATCCTGCGGAACAAATCCCATAAAATTTTTGAGAAATGAATAATTCCTGTGCAGATCAAAAGTATCCAGTACAACATCTCCCGACTGCGGCCTCTGATAACCGTTTATGACATTCAAAAGAGTGGATTTTCCGCAACCGCTGGGACCCATTATGGCCACAAGATCTCCATGTTCCATTTCAAAGCTTATATCATCAAGACCTATGCTGTTATCGTTAAATAAATGCCTGAGCCCTCTTACAATAAAAGAACTGAAACTGAATTTTGACAGTTCAACAGTTTTATTTTCCAGATCGAAACTAAGTACCTTACCGTTAATATAAAGTCGGTCGCCCTGTTTTATCTCTGAATTTTTTATCTGTTTGTTGTTGAGATATATCTCGTACGGGCAGCTACCCGCGGAAAAGAAAAATTTTCCTTCTTTACAACTTACTGAAGATACCCATTGATATTCCAGCTCGTCTCCAATTACAGCATCGCCCTTTTTGTTGGATATCAAAAAATCATTTTCGTCGGGATCAAAGTGGAAAAAATCTCTTTCTGTAACATTTTCCGATACAATTTTTTTTATGTTCAGGTTTTTTCCGTTAACCTTAATATCGTCATTAATGTTTACATGTACAGTACCCTGAGTTTTATTCCTGTTAACAAGAAGCTCTACTCCCGGATCAATAAGTTCAACAGTGTTTATAGACCTTGATATTTTCAGAAGCGCAATAGAACTGTCATTTTGTTCGTGCGAGAGAAATATTTCATCCCCTGTACTGTTCAAAAAGAACTCTTTTCTGTTAAAATAGTTGAGTTTAACCTTGAAATAAGACTTTATCTGCTCAAAAAGAATAGTATAATCATTCAGCTTTATACTTGAGCCGTACATTATTTTAAAGGGTACATCTTTTTCGAGGACATAGTTATCAACCGAAACGGTGTTATCCGTATCTTTCTTGACAATTATATAATTACCGCTAATCTGATAAATATAAACCTGAAGTCCATTATACGGGAAATAGACATCAGCCTTTGAAAGATCATCCGATATCCTCAAAGGAATGATCGAGGCGGTTATCCTGCCGATCTCACCGTCTTCAAAGATCGAAGATATGCTTTGCATCTCAGAGTCTTCCAGTTTTAGGGAATCAGCATAGTTCATTGCCTTATTCAACAGAGAAGCCGCATATGATGCCATATTATTTAACAGATCCTGATCTTCATCGTTAAAAGGTTTTCCGTCGTTTTTATTCAATACCTGAAAGACACCTATAGCTTCATCGACTGTACTTAGTATTGGTATTGAAAGCATCGTTGTTGTCTTATATCCTGTAACCTTTTCGGAGGCTTTATTGTATAAAGGTTCGTTCTGTACATCCTTTATATTTAAAAACTTCCTCTCGGTGTATGTATGACCTGCTATTCCCTTGTCTTTCGGTATCCTTATTTCGTCAACACCGTGTGCAACATAGGTGAAAAGGTCATCTGCTTTTTCGTCATACAAAAATATACTGCATCTGTCTGCATTTAAAAGCTCCTTGGCAATATCTGTAAGTTTTATCAGCAGACTTTTCAGGTCTTTAACGCTGTCAAGGCCTTTTGTAATTGATGTAAGTCTGTCGTTCATTATGATCCCCCCGAAGTTTTACAGCCAATAATATACTTATTTGAACACCGTTTCACAATTGTAAAAATAAAAAAAAGCCGGAAATTTCCGGCTTTAAAGATTATAGAAGACATTATGTTAGAATGTAAGCCTGAGTGCATTCTGGAAATCTCTGATTATAAGCAGTGCTTCTGCTCCGGAAACGGTTTTGTTAAGCCCGAACTCGCCGTTCATATTTGCACGCATAAATCCCCTTGATGCCGCAACTGCCATGGCGTTATACGCATAGTGGTCCGTTCTGACATCATTGAACATTGAGTTCGCCTCACCAAAATGCCTCGTGTAAAGCGATTCGTCCATAGTTATCAGAACCATTACCCTAAGAAGTATGAGAGCGTACTCGGCTCTGGTTATTTCCTTATCGGGATAAAATCTGCCGTCCGGAGCGTTTTCCATCACACCGCGTTTTAGAACAACATCTATCCAGTTCTGCGCCCAATGCCCGTCAATATCAGAAGGTTTCACCGTCTGATCCAAATTTCTTCCGGCATCTGTCGGAGAAACAAAATCCGTATTAAACTCTTTTCTTTCCCTTCTGTCAAGAACATTCTCGATCTTCATCTCCTCTACGAAAAGGACCGCTATCTCGGCTTTCCCGACCTTGTCCATAAGAGCGACTTTAGCACCTATCTTGGTACCGGGTCTGGCCCTTTCTATCATCTGTACGATCTCCCATTCTCTGTTCGCTTCTTCAGCGTATGCGTCCTTGAGCTTAACAACCTCGGTAAAAGCGTCTTTTGCCATTCCGAATTTATAGGCGGTCTTTGCAGCGATGCCTTTAAAATAATACGCCTCGGCCTTTGCCCTGTTATCCCTGAGATCGTCTGCAGCGGCTATTGCTCTGTCGAAATGCCTCTCAGCATTTCTGATCCATCTGTCGCCGTCCTCGTTTCTGTTCAAAAACATGACTGTTCTGCCGTAGCTGGTGTGAACCAGAGGCAGTTTAGAATTGAGTTTTACGGCTTCTCTCGCGTTTTTTTCGGCTTCTCTTCTGTTGCCTTTGACAGCATAATACATTCCGAGGCCGGCATAAGCCCCCGCTTTATCCTGTTTGTTCCATCTGATCCTTACAGCGTCCTCGAATCTGCTTCTGGCCTCTTCGTATTTCCCTTCATTAAATAATCTCATTCCCATACTGATGTGCATCTCAGGGTTGTCAAGAACAGATTCGGAAACCCTTATGTCCCTGCTGCATCCTGAAAACATCAGTAAACCCGCCGCAGCGGCCAGTAATATCAGTTTTTTCATTTTAAAGCCCCCTTTAATTGATTATGGCCACGACTCTGCACTCTCTCAGAAAGTCATGCTTCGAGTCAAGCTGTTTGATCCTTGCCGCATCCTCATCGGATATGACGATGTCAGACCTGTTAGTTCCCTGTACGCCGACAGCAGTTACCACCAGCGGGTTATTGGCTACTCTGGCATTTGTCTTGGCCGTCGCGACAGCCTTCAAATAACCCATCATTCCCTGCTGTACCGCAAAATCCCTGCTGACATTTGCACTTCCGTATATCTCTTCACCGGACCTGCTTAAAATTCTGGGTGCCAGAGCCGGACGGAGCTGGACATTGGAGCAGTCAACTATCAGGCCCGTGAAAACATCCGGTTTTGCAGTCAGGTCGGAAAGTCTGTATTTTGCCTCGCCCACCATTCCGGATTCTTTAAATCTGTTATCCTGCATCAAAAGATCGCTCAAATCACCGTTCATACTCATTTCGACTGTCACTTCAACCGATCCGTCTTCAAAATATTTAGGTTCACCAACCTGACGGAAAGCTTTCGCAATACCTTCAACCTGTGTGGTGATCACATCGGAAGTTGTCATATAGTTCTCGACAGTAGTCTCGCTTGAAAGATACATGCCTTTCAGTGTTGCCAAAAGATCCCTGAGCGCATACATTCTTGCCGCATTGATAGCTCCTGCGCGCTTTACGGCCATATTGGGAGCGTTCGGATTTGGTGCTCCTATACCGGTCGCTGTTATGGTTCGACTTGACCAGTTGACCCCGTTCTCAATGTAGGGATCGCTGATACCTGCAGCAGGATCTGCCGGAATATCTATCTCTCTCTGAAGTTCAGACCGGTCTGTCTCGCGACTTACGGTTTCTGTCACTCTTTCGGTTCTTTCTGTTACTTCTGATTCGGCAGTAACTCTTTGCTGCTCGACAGCAGTTTCATGCCTTGCTGCGACTGTCTCATCTCTTCTTACGGATTTTGAGCACGAAACGAGGAGAAGAACTACAGTCAAAATGATTAATAGCTTCTTCATTTAACACACACCTGTAATTTATTTTACCTTATTATTGCAATCACTCTACATTCTTTTAAAAAATCGTTGTTCGCAGAATATCTTTCAATTCTGGCGGCATCTTTATCTGATATAACTATATCCGCTCTGTTTGCCCCCTGAACACCGACAGCTTTGATCACAAGTGGATTATTTGCAACTCTTGCGTTCGTTTTTGCGGTATCAATGTTCTTTAAATATCCCATAACGCCCTGCTGTACCGCGAAATCTTTGTTTACATTTGAAGTGCCGTAAACCTCATTTCCGGACTGGCTGAGAACTCTGGGTGAAAGAGCGGGTCTGAGCTGAATATCAGTACAGTCTATAACAAGGCCTGAAAAAGTTTCCGGTTGACCCGTGAGATCGGAAAGTTTGTAGGTGGCCTGTCCGACCAGCGGGGTAGTATCGCCGAATGACTTGTCCTCCAGCATAAGAGAGCTGAGATCCCCGTCTATGCTCATTTCGACTGTTACCTGTACTGATCCGTCCTCAAAATATTGAGGTTCCCCGACCTGACGGAATGCTCTCGCTATTCCTTCGACATGAGTTTGAACAACATCGGAAGTCATCATGTAGTTCTCAACTGTCTGTTCACTTGTGACATACATCCCCTTTATAGTGGCCAGAAGGTCCCTTACCGCATACATTCTTGCGGCGTTGATAGCTCCAGCGCGTTTTACGGCCATGTTCGGAGCATTCGGATTCGGTGCTCCTATTCCCGTGGCAATTACCACTCTTCTCTCCCAGTCTATCTCGCCCTGGGCTATAAGTGAAAAGATCAAAAACAAAATACCTGTCAATGTCAGTTTCTTCATAATTCCTCCTTCTGATTAAAAGTTATCTTAGTCCTCTTTGCCTGTCCATTCTTCTGTTCCACTCGACCCAGTCAGTTTTTTCTTCGGGATCCGTAGCCTTGAATTCACCAGCTGCAACGACCCTGCCGGTATTGTCGAATGTTATTTTCTGCATATTTCTTACAATATAGACCCATTCATCCATTGTAACCTGTCTTGGCCCTGAGACCTGTCTCGGTCCCATGATCTGACCGGGTTTTTTGAAGTCGGTAACGGAGGACGGCTCGATCTTGTCCATCCTGTCTCTTGCGTTGCTGATCTTAACCTCACCGTGATATACCCTCATTTCTGTCTGCTCACCGTTCTTGGAAAGTCTGAAATTGGTTCCTGTGATGGCGGCGGCGGCTATATCGGTGTTCATCATAAACTCACTGTTGTCTCCCGCTGAATTCACCTGCGCCCAAAGATCTCCCTCTTCAAGTACTATATCAGTTTTCTGCGTACCTGTCCTTGTTTCTTCATAAAGAGCGACCAGATCGACAGTAGTCCTGGGAGCGAGCCTTAAAATATCCATCTCGGAGAGTTCAAGTTCAGCTCTTGATCTCACCATTGTTCTGTACGCCTCTCTTGATCTTACGGGAGTTTTCAGGGCGACATTCGTCCTGAAATCGTCTTCGCCGACGGCCTTTTTTCTGACTGAACCTTCCACATAACTGACGATCCCTTTTTCGTCAGAAGGTCTTTGCGGCTCAACTTCAACAGCAGTCTGTTCCGGGGTTTCCGGTTCTTTCCGGACAGGAGCCTGAGCAATGCTTTCGCTCTTCTGATCCGCCAGATCTTCCTTTGGGCTGATATTATTAACAATTCCGGGTAGTTTTTCTTCTTCCGGAGCCGGTTCGGTTATCTCAGCCGAAATTTTATCATTATCAACCGTTTCGTGTGTTCTGGGTGTAACATCCCTGCGGTCATCCTGAATAACTTCATTACTCTTACAGGAGATCTGTAAAAATAATGCCGATAAAATAATCAAAGCTATAGCGTATCTCATTTTCTTTTTCTCCGTTTTCATCAGTTAGTTCTAGTCCATAGTTTCAGATTTGTTCCCCGACACCGTATAATATTGCAAAATATTTACGGTTTGTCAACTAAAAAATAATTCTTAAGGCTAATCAGTAACCGATCCGATATCATACCTTTTGCGATCTATTTTTTCCATGTCTGTCTTTTTCAGAAGATAATCTCCAAGCACAAGATAATCCATTTCCGTTCTGATAAAACACGAAAAAGCATCACCCGGTGTTTCGACTATCGGTTCTCCGCGTACATTAAAGCTCGTGTTGACAAAAACTCCGTAACCTGTAAGTTTTTTGAACTCGTTCAGAAGTGTCCAGTATCGTAAATTTGTCTTTTTTGATACGCTTTGTATTCTTGCCGAATAATCAATGTGGGTAACAGCTGGAATATTCGATCTTTCGTAATAAAGCCTCTCATACAAAGGTTTCGCAAAATAACCGTCAGGAACTCCATTTCGTCTTTTCTCTGCCACGGGGATCACGAAAAGCATGTAGGGACTCGGTATGTCAATGTCAAAATATTCTCTTATATCCTCCTCCATAACCGATGGTGCGAACGGCCTGAAACCTTCTCTGTATTTGATCTTAAGATTAAGTTTTTTCTGCATTTGCGGGTTTCTGGCATCGCCGAGGATACTTCTGTTGCCCAATGCTCTCGGCCCGTACTCAGACCTTCCCTGAAACCAGCCCACCACATTTCCCCCGTCTATAAGCCTCGCAGTTGTTTCGGCAAGTTTTTCAAAATCGTCAAATCTCTCGTATTTTACTCCGGCAGCCTGAATGACCGATAAAATATCCTGTTCCGAATACTCCGGCCCCAAATACGATCCGTGCATGCCGTCAAATTCGTCACCGCCGGTCCTTCTCCCGCCGCCGAGAAAGATATGGTAATAAGCAAGCGCTGCTCCCAGCGATCCTCCCGCATCGCCCGCTGCAGGCTGTATCCACATATCTTTGTACATGCCCGAAGAAAGGATCTTTCCGTTGGCCACACTGTTGAGAGCCACTCCTCCGGCAAGCACCAGATTCTCTGAACCGGTAATCTTCTTTGCTTCCGCCGCCATCTTCATTATAATCTCTTCAGTGACCCTCTGAATCGCAAGGGCCATATCCATATACGGCTGAGTATATTCGGATTCGTCCTTCTTTACCCTGAGATCAAAAAGTTTCTCCCACTTCTTTTCGTTTATCATCTTCAGCCCGGTGGCATATTCAAAATATTCCATATTCAGACAGATCGAACCGTCATCTGCGATATCCGCCAGAACATCGCGGATCAGAGCTTCGTAGAGCTTTGTCCTTTCAGACTCCGGGTCTCCGTACGGAGCAAGACCCATGAGTTTGTATTCTCCGCTGTTTACCCGGAATCCGCAAAAGTATGTAAAAGCCGAATATAGAAGACCCACAGAATGAGGAAATCTGAGTTCTTTAATTACGCTGATACCGTTGCCTTTTCCGTGCCCTATAAGGCTTGTCGC
>SLFX01000016.1 GCA_007124045.1 Candidatus Delongbacteria bacterium
GGGAGATATTTTTCCGCAGAGGCTCGGTGGAGGTTTCAGGTTCTTTGCCAATGAAAACTTTTCCGCCACACTGGGCAGTTTTTTCGCTTTGAACAGCGATGCTCCCAAATGGCAGATATATGCCGGACTTACATTTTCAGGGAACATGGTAACGCCAAATCCTGACAGCGACGGTGACGGTGTCTGCGATCCATGGGTCAGTGAATCAGGACTTCTTTCAAGGTATCGAGACATCTGCACGGGTGTGGATCTTTGTCCTGATACTCCGCTTGGCGTTCCGGTTGACAAGCACGGTTGTCCAGTTCCTGACAGCGACGGTGACGGCGTCTGCGATCCTTGGGTGAGCGAAATGGGTATGCAGTCGGATTTTGCACACATCTGTACGGGTGTGGATCTTTGTCCTGACACACCGCGTGGCGTTCCGGTTGATGAACACGGATGCCCTATTCCCGACAGTGACGGTGACGGCGTCTGCGATCCTTGGGTGAGCGAAATGGGTATGCAGTCTGATTTTGCGCATATCTGTACGGGTGTTGATCTTTGTCCTGACACTCCGCGTGGCGTTCCGGTTGACAAAGACGGATGCCCCAATCCTGACAGCGACGGTGACGGTGTCTGCGATCCGTGGGTGAGTGAACACGGTCTTTCAGAAATGTATGCAGACATCTGCACAGGCGTTGACAGGTGTCCTGATACACCAAGAGGAATAACTGTTGACGAACACGGATGTCCAAATCCTGATACCGATGGTGACGGTGTTTGCGATCCGTGGGTAATGGATATGGGACTTTCTGAAAGGTATGCCCATATTTGTGTCGGAAGCGATAAATGTCCTGATACTCCTCCCGGTGATGAAGTTGACGAATTCGGCTGTACAATAACGAGGATTATCATGGAGAAGGATCAAACGATCGTGCTTGACAATATATACTTCAGAGTGGGATCAGCTGAACTGGAGCCGACATCATACCAGACACTGAACTCTTTAAGGCAGATTTTTATTGATAATCCCGGAATAGTAGTTCAGATCGAAGGGCATACCGACAGTACGGGAAGTGATCAGCTTAATCTGAGACTCTCAAAAGAGAGAGCTGAAACAGTGGCCGACTATATTGTGAATGTGCTTGGCGTAAGCAGACATCAGGTTAGTTCAGTAGGATATGGTCCGACAAGACCTGTTGCCACAAACCAGACATCGTTAGGCAGAGCCCAGAACAGAAGGATAGAATTCAGGGTGATATCATCAGGCAGGTAATTTAGATTACAGGGGATAAACATGGCGGAATTCAAAAAACAGAAAAGCGGCGATTTTGAAATTAATCGTTCCGAAATATTCAACTCTGACTACTATTTTGACGATATAATTGAAGAATTGAGTGAATCCGGTCTATATTCGGGAGAATATACGGACGAAGAAAAAGATAAGTCTGATGATGATGATAATGTTAAAAATGAGATCAGCGAAAAAATGACAGGCATTAAAGATGATCTTGGAACTAAAATACAGAAGATAGAGCAGAAATTACTGAATTTTAGTGAAATGTTCTTTAATTTGAAAAGCGAACTTATACAGACGATCCAGAAAATGCAGAACAATCTTTTACTTATGAAGTTCGAGACAGAGGAAGGAATCGGTAAGGTAAGCAGCATTCTGGAAGATAAAATTGCCAATGATTCGGTTAAAGAAAAGGCTTTCGAAGAACTTTACTCGCAGCTGGAGTCATATAAGAGAAATTTTGTTTTTTCCGCAATGAAACCTGTAATACTTGATATGCTGCTGCTTTATGACAGAATTGAAAATGAGATATGTCACAGACAGCTTGAAACCGGAAATCCTGAAAACGACCTTGTCAGCTACCGTGATGAACTTCTTGAAATTTTATGCCGTAATGATGTTATTCCAATGGAAGTTTCAAATGAAGGTGATAAATTCAATCCTGAAAAAAGTAATGCCGTGGACAAATGTGAAACGGATGATCCCGATCTTGACGGAAAGATATGCAAAGTTCTTAAGGTCGGATTTAAAAGAGGTGTAGCTATAATAAGACCGGAAATAGTTCAGGTTTATAAATCAAAAGCCGGGCGGTCCTGACAGATGTCTATCATAGATAAAATAAAAAATAAGTTGACCGGCAAAAAAAAATCCGTATCTCATCTCGAAGAGATAAAGAGGAAGAGAAGCTTACAGCTTTATGAGGCTGCGGTCGCCTACTACAAAAGAAAAGATTATGAAAACAGCAAAAAGTTTTTTGAAAAAGCACTTGTATATGATCCTCAGAACCGTGATGCTGCCCATAATCTTGATGTAGTAAAAAAGCAGATCGCGCTTATTGAAGAACAGAAAATATCTAAGCAGGAAAAGAAAGACAGTGCTATCAATAAAACGCTTTCTCAGGTGAGCGAAGATATATTAAATCAGGCTGCAAATGCCG
Source organism: Candidatus Delongbacteria bacterium (assembly GCA_007124045.1). Classification (GTDB taxonomy): domain Bacteria; phylum UBA4055; class UBA4055; order UBA4055; family UBA4055; genus SLFX01. The sequence goes on from SLFX01000016.1 coordinate 2,433, forward strand.
AAGATAAAGATGATATGTTCTACTATAAAGCACTAAGGCTGGATTCGGACTCAAGTGAAGAGGAGATCAGAGCAAGGATAAACTCCGAATTCCGCAAATGGAGAACCCGGATAAACTCTGCTAACATCAGAATGAGATCAGAAGCAGAAGAAATGCTTGCGATCATATCACAGGCAAGAAGAAAACTACTCAAGTGAGGTAAATACAATGAAACTAATTGGGATCGATCTAGGAACTACCAACTCAGCCATTGCAGTGGTAAATGAGTTCGGAAAAGCCGAAATTATACCTAATAAGGAAGGCGAGAGGATTACTCCCTCGGTAGTAATGTTCGACGACGACCAGATTATTGTGGGAAGCATAGCTAAGCAGTCCTCTGTGGCAGAGCCGGATAGAACAGTTTCTTCTATAAAGACACATATGGGTTCGGCAGACTTTGTATTTGAGTACAAAGGAAATGAATATAAACCTGAAGATATTTCCGCAATGATAATCAGAAAATTAATTGAAGATGCGGAAAGTTATCTTAATGAGAAAATAACCGATGTGGTGATAACAGTACCGGCGTATTTTAATGACAGCCAGAGAAAATCAACAATAGACTCGGGAAGAATATCAGGTGTTAATGTTTCTCAGATAATAAATGAACCCACAGCGGCCGCACTTACCTATGGATTTGATAAAACCATCGATCAGAAGATAATGGTTTATGATCTTGGGGGAGGAACTTTCGATGTTACTATTATGCATATAAATAACGGGAATTACACTGTTATTGCAAGTGACGGTGACAGGCAGCTGGGCGGAAACAACTTTGATGAAAAGCTGATGATCTATTTGAATGACAAGTTCAAACAGCAGCATGACACGGATCTTTTTGAAGATCCCGTTCTCATACAGGATCTCAGGCTCAAATCTGAAAACGCCAAAAAGGTATTATCCTCAAAGCTCAGTACTACAGTATATCTTTCGGCAAAAGGAAAGTCCGCCAGGGTTACTGTAACAAGAAAACTCTTTGCTGATCTTATTGATGATTTTGTTACAAGGACAGAGCTTCTTATGAATGCCGTGATGACGGATTCTGCCCTTGACTGGAAGGATATAGACCAGATACTCCTCGTCGGAGGCTCTACAAGAATACCTTCGGTTTGCGATATGATATTCAGGGTAACAGGTAAAAAACCGTCAACTCAGGTCAATCCTGACGAAGCTGTTTCTCTGGGTGCCGCGATCCAGGCTGGGATGATAGTAGCCAAAGACCAGAATGAAAATGTGAACGATATGGTCAGAATGAAATACGGGGCTATGAATGTTTCAGATGTCACAGCCCACAGTTTCGGAGCCATCACACTCGACGAATTCGATAATAAGAGGAATGCTATCATAATTCCGAAGAACAGCAAAATACCTGTCAGGAAGAGTCAGATATTCTACACATCTTCAGCAAATCAGACCCAGGTTAAAATGGTTGTGATCCAGGGAGAGGATCCGGATCCTGAGTTCTGTACCACAATAGGAACGACAACACTTGATTTCCCGCCGAAACCGGAGAATTCACCTGTTATATTTAACTATGAATATGATGTTAACGGGATCATTCATGCTACTGCGAAAGATCCTGATACCGGCAAAAAAAGCGAGATACAGATAGCAAGAGAAGGTGCGCTTACAAAAGATGAGATATCGCAGAAGAAAAAGAATATAAACTCAATGTTCCCGAGAAGAAGGGAATATCTCGCAAAAGAATCTTTTACAGAAGCGAACGGAACTTCTCCTGAAGATAAAAAGACAAAGGAAACAGGTGCGAACCTGGTCAGCGATGTTTTCGTTTCTGCAGGTGTAAGTGAAACGGAATCATTTGTAGAGAAATCCGTTTATAAACCTGAAATAAAACAATCGGATGAAGATGACAAACTTTTGGAACGATCAGAAATGGATACGGTGACAAGCGATGATCTGAAAAAAGAAATAGCCGAAGAATCAGCAATACTTGATACAAATATATTACCAGAAAAATATGAAGATAATTTAACTGACCCTGAAACTGGTTCAGGAATAGAAGAAGATTTGCCTGAAAACAGCGGTTTCATTCAAAGATTCGATGATGAAATATCAAAAGAAGAAGATACTGATGATATGGATCAGGAGATTGAGGGAATGTTCAGTGAAGAAGGTGAAGAACCTACCGGCAAACCGGACGAAACCGAGAGTTTCGATGAATCTTTAGACGAACTGACATCCTCTTCAGAAGAAAAGGCGCAAGAGTCTCCGGATGCGGATGACGATGATGTCAGTATAGGTACGATCGAAAAAGATGAGCCTCAGGATGATTTTGAGCATGTGTCGGTTGAAGATTCATCAATTTCAGAAAGTCAGTCTTTTGATGATGAACTTGATGAAATAGGCAAATCGGAATTTGTTATTGACAGGAGCGAATATCTTACCGATGAGGATATTATCCGGATAAAAGAGGAAGCAAATTTTAAAAGCGGTTATAATGAACCTGAAAAACACTCTGAGCCGGAAGAGTCATTTACAGAAAATGAAATAAAGGATCTTTTTTCCTCAAAGGATTCGAAAGAAATAGATTTGAGCGAAGAACTAACTGAAGACAAAAAGAAAGAAGCTGAAAAAAAACCTGCAATTCAGGTAGAAGATGATATAACAGACTGGATAGATGACTAGATCAGGAGATCTATACAGAAAAGTTCCCGTTAAGCTTTTGATAAAGAACGGTACGGTAATAGATCCTTATCGCGGTACGGAATACAAATCTGATATATTGGTCGTTAACGGTGTTATAGACCGTATATCAGGGTCAATAGAAAAATGTCCCGGTTATGAACTGATCGATGCTTCAAATCTATATATAACACACGGTTTTTTTGATATGCATGTTCATCTCAGAGAGCCGGGTTACACCGACGCCGAGGATTTTTTAAGTGGTACTAACGCAGCTATGGCCGGCGGGGTAACTTCTCTTTTAGCAATGGCGAATACCATACCATGTGTGGATAATACGATCACTTTTTCGGGAATTAAGGCTAAAACAAAAGATCTTCCTGTAAAGATACATCAATTGGCATCAGTTACAATCGGTCGGGAAGGTTCGGCTCTAACGGATATGAGATCGCTGTCTAAAGCTGGTGTGGTAGCATTTTCAGATGACGGTACCGGTATTGCCTCTTCAGAGATAATGAAGCAGGCACTGAAAATATCAAAGGAACTGGGCAAACTCATATCTGTTCATGCGGAAGATCATTCATTTGCGGCAGGAGTTATGAATGAATCGGCACTTTCTGAAGAATTGGGACTTCCCGGAATACCGTATGCCTCAGAGACCGTGAATATAGCCAGGGATATTGAACTTGCCGCTTACCTGGACTGTCCGGTACACTTTCAGCATATAAGCTCAAAACGCAGTGTCGATCTTATAAGACAGGCCAAAAAAAGAGGTCTGCGTGTTTCATGTGAAGTAACTCCCCATCATTTTTCACTGACGGAGGACAGGGTAAAAAGTCTTTCAGCAAACTATAAAATGAATCCTCCGTTAAGGCGGACTGAAGATGTTGAGGCTGTGATCGAAGGCCTGAATGACGGATCAATAGATGTTATCGCCACCGATCATGCTCCACACTCTAAGGCAAGTAAAGAACTTGGTTTCCTCAAAGCACCCTTCGGTGTAACAGGACTGGAAACTCTGCTTTCGGCGGGTATCACTTATCTTGTAAAGCCCGGAAAACTCAGTCTTAACGGGTTCATCAGAAAGATAACTGCGGATCCCAGAGTGCTGATGGGTATTGAAAGTGACCTTTTTAAACACGGTATTAAGGCTGAGCTGGTGATCTTTGATCCTGAGAAATCTTGGGAAGTGGATGGAAGTAAAATGGAATCAAAATCATCAAACAGCTGTTTTGAAAAAGAGACTCACTTCGGCAAAGTCTTATGCACTATCACCGGAGGCAGCATATACAATTCAAAACCTTTTCTTCCGGTTAAAACTATAAGATAAATCTATATGAAAAATTTTGCTGTTACAGGATGTCCGGTCTCTCACAGCAGGAGTCCCGATGTTTTCAGATACTTTTTTAAGCTAACCGGTCTCAATTACAATTATACGAGGCTCAGTATCGTGAGTGTGTCGGAACTTGTTGATGTAATGGAAAAACTCGATATTGAAGGTCTAAATGTTACTTCGCCCTTCAAAGAAGACGCATTTAGGATATCTGTTGTTAAAGACGATGTTTCGGTCAGAACGCGCTCGGTTAACACTGTGATCAGAAAGAATGGGAAAATATTCGGCTATAATACCGATTACCACGGTGTTCAAAGCTCGGTTGTGAGTAACAAAATTCATGTGAAAGGAAAAAAATGCTTAATTCTCGGTGCAGGAGGGGCCGGAAGGTCAGCGGCGGCGGCTCTCAAAGACCTCGGCGGTGAAGTATATATCTGTAACAGAACCGATGAAAGAGCTCTCCGGATTTCGCGCGAGATCGGGTGCAGATTTATTTCTTACAGTGATGTTCTACAAGAAATTCCTGACGCTGACCTTTTCGTTCCTGCCGTGACAAAATTACCTGATATATTCCTTCCTTTAATGGAAAATATTGCTGTTCTGGATCCTAGCTACAAGGATCCGGATTTGATGAAGTATTGTAAAAACTATACGGGCGGAACGGACTGGCTGATTTATCAGGCTCAAAGGTCGTTCGAATTATTCACCGGCCTGAAAACAGGTATAGATAGTTTGAAAGACCACCTTTCGGGACTTTCAAAAATAAAAAATATCGCAATAACAGGACCGACCTGTGCCGGAAAAACAACATTCGGAAAATTAATCGCCGCTCATTTCGGCATGAGGTTTTACGATTCAGATGAAGAAACCGAAAATACCGAAGGTAAGAAGATCAAAGATATTTTTAAAATTTACGGTGAAACACATTTCAGAAATGCCGAAACTGCTTCACTCGAACGGATCTGCCGGGAAAATAATTTTATTGTCTCAGTCGGTGCAGGAGCTTTGGAAAAGAAGGAAAACAGAGATCTTTTATCAAAGCATTGTTTTACAGTGCTTCTTTATAATGATGCGGGAAATATCCTGAAGTTCCTGAAAAAAGAAGATGTGGACGAAAGGCCGCTCCTGCAGTGCGGGGATCCGGCTTCAGCCATGCAGAGAATGCTCGAAGAGAGAAAGCAAAATTATCTGAATTGTGCGGATCTTGTATTTATTATCGGGAAGGGTAGCGTGGAGCAGGAATGTAAAAAACTTATAAGGGAGCTTGATGAAAGGTGATCTGTTCATACCGAACGGTTCAGTTGAAGGAACCGTTGATGCTTATCCTTCAAAAAGCTATGCTCAGAGGATACTGCTGCTCGGTCTTATGAGCCGTTCAGGTATAGAAGTAAAAAATTACGGAAAATGCTCTGACAGCGAAGCTGTAAAATCCTCCGTCATCAGTCTCGGGGCAGGGATCGAAGGTGAGGACAGAAAATTCGTTATAAAAGGTCCTCTGAAGTTCAATAACAGTGATATAAACTGCTGTCAGTCAGGATTGTGTATGAGAATGTTCGCTCCTGTTCTTTCACTTTCAGGAGAAGATTTCAGGCTGTTCGGAGATGAAAGCCTTTTGAAAAGGAGCAATGAGCATATTCCTGAAATTCTCGGCCAACTTGGAGCCGAATGCAGTATCTCCGGCAGATATTTGCATGTAAAAGGACCGCTAAAAAGCGGAATTGTTAAGATCAATAAGCCTGTAGGTTCGCAGCTTGTAAGCGGTTTATTGTATGCGCTTTCTGTCGTAGAAGGAGACAGCAAAATTTTAATAACAGACCCGGTAAGTGTTTCTTACATCAGGATGACCGCTGATCTTCTGAACAGGTTCGGTGCCGGAATCAATATGGTATCGGACGGGGAGATCAGTATATCGGGAGGCAGGCAGTTCTGTGGAGGAAGTATCACTGTTGAAGGCGACTGGTCGTCTGCTGCTTTCTTTCTCGTGGCTGGAGCCATTGCAGGCCGGGTCAAGGTCAGTGGTCTCAATGAAAAGAGCATACAGCCCGACAGAGCAATACTTGACTATCTTTCGGGGTGCGGAGCCCGGGTCAGTACGGGTAGATCCTCGGTCGAAGTATCCGGATCTGAACTGAAGGGCTTTTCTGCAGATATTGAGGACCATCCCGATCTTTTTATTCCTCTGGTCATTCTCGCGCTGAACTGCAATGGTGAAAGCAGAATATATAATTACGGCCGCCTGAAACACAAAGAATCTGACAGACCCGCAGCAATAATAGATGAACTGCTCAGAGCAGGAGCAAAAATATCTCAGAAGGAGAATTTTATAAGTATTGAAAAAAGCTCACTCTCTCTGACTGAAATGCGTACTTATGACGACCACAGGCTGGCAATGGGCTTTGCAACAGCAGCATTAACCTCAACGAGAGGGCTATGGATAAAAGATCCGTCTTGCGTAAACAAATCTTTTCCATTATTTTTCGATATGCTTGAATCTATCAGGTCAGGGAGAGAAGAATGAATACATTCGGCAGGATTTTCAGAATACATGTTTTCGGCGAATCTCACGGCGAATCTACAGGAGTACTAATTGACGGATGTCCCGCAGGGATCAGGCTTTCGCCGGGAGACCTTACGGAAGATATTGCTAAAAGAAGGCCGGGTGCAAAAGGTACAACAGGGCGGCTTGAAAAAGACATACCGCATATCAGGAGCGGATTATACAAAGGCTTCACGACCGGGACTCCAATCCTTATAGAGTTCGAAAACGAAAATACGGATCCCGGCCAATATGAACAATTCATCACGGTTCCCCGTCCGGGTCATGTGGATTTTGTAGCTTCAAAAAAATATTCGGGTTATAATGACGGCAGGGGTTCCGGTCATTTTTCAGGAAGACTTACGATCGGGATTGTTGCAGCCGGAGTAATAGCAAAAAAGATATTGAAGGGTGTAAATTTCAACACATCAGTTATTGAAATCGGAGGGAAAAAAAGATACAGGAAATTGGTTGAAGATACAGCGAAAGAGGGGGATTCTCTGGGCGGGATCATCGAATGCAGGATAAATCAACTGCCTCTATGCCTGGGCGAGCCATTCTTTTACTCAGTTGAGTCTGCTGTTTCACAGATACTTTTTGCGATCCCTTCTGTAAAAGGTGTCGAATTCGGAGCCGGTTTTAAAGCTTCGTGTATGAGAGGCTCAGACTATAACGACACGATTGTTGAAAATACAGGAAGAACGGAATCAAATAATTCGGGAGGAATAACCGGCGGTCTGACAAACGGAAATCAGATTGTTTTCAGAACAGCAATGAGGCCGCCTTCTTCAATAGGAAAAAAACAGATGTCTTTTGACTTAAAGACATCTAAATCAACAATTCTTAGCATCGAAGGCAGACATGATGTTTGCCATGCTCTAAGATCTTCCATAATAATTGAAGCTGCCGCATCAATAGCTTTGTGTGATCTCTATCTTATATCAAACCGCTATTCGGAGAACTGAAATATAATTCAGATTTAATTTGCTTTTACCATTAATTATTTGTTATATTATAAGCAGAGTACACAGGAAAGAATTTTTATAAAATTTCTTTAGCGGAGGTAAAGCTATGAAAAGCATTAAGATCAGTCTTATTCCGGTCATCGTGTTCTTTTTTATTTCATGTTCGATCCAGGAAAACGGAAACGGCAATGCCGGCCAGGTCAGGGACTGGACAACTCCCGACAGAGTGGATCCTTTTGCCGAGAATATCGAAGAGCTCCTTGAAACAGATCTTCGGCATTACATGATCGCAGCCGATCAGGCGTATTGGAATAAAGATTATGTGACTGCTGCAAAAAACTACCTGTTTCTGCTGAGTCACAATGTTCACGATATTATTTCCACCTACAATCTCGCATGTATGTATGCTCTTCTGAATAAGCCTGAACTCAGCGCAAGGTTTTTATACAGGGCGGTGGATTTGGGTTTTGTTGATTTTAACTACATTCAAACAGATTCTGATTTTGATCCGGTCAGGGAAGATCCTTATTTTAAAAATGCACTTGACAGTATCAGTCAAATGATCAGAAATCTTGGGGAAGAAGTTATTGTAGAATCAAAATCACTCATGAAATGCCGTGTGACAAAGCCACTGGCATTTTATCCGGACGAGAAATATCCTATAGTTATAGCGCTACATGAAGAAGCCAGTAACCATAACCACATGGCAAAGATATGGAGGTTTTTCGATATTCCAGAATTTATTCTTGCGGTTCCGCAGGCACCTTTTTCTGTCCCTTTCGGTCAGGTGAATACATACAGGTGGAATATTGATGAAATAAGCCCGGAAAAGAGGGACATTCCCTACAGGATCAGCAAAGATTATGTGCTTGATGTTATCAGGTCTATGAAAAAACAGTATAAGATAGGGGATGTGTATTTACTGGGTCTGCACCAGGGGGCTTCTGTTGCACTGGATGTTGCTCTCAGACATCCCGATCAGATCACAGGCGTGATTGCATTCGGGACTGATTATGATATAAGTCCGCTTGCAGAGCCGATACTTTCGCGGGCGAAAAACAATGTCAGGTTCTTTATCGTTAACAGCCCCAACGATGCATATATAGACCAGGAAAGGAGCAGGGCAATAAAAAATACTTTGAGTTCAAAAGGTTTCGATCATGTGTTTCTTGAAATAGAAGAAGAGTTTTCTATATCAAGAGATGCCCTGAAACAGTCTGAGAGGTGGCTCCAGGGCAGATAGATTTTAAATCCACTTTAATTAAATAGTGCAGGTTAATATGAAATACACAAGAGATCTGGAAAAAGTTCTCAACAAAACATCCGGCAGGGAAAAGGTCAATGTATTAATCCAGTTGTCGCAGATTTATGAAAAAATCTCGTTATCAAAAAGCATAAATTACGCCCTTGAGATTCTGGATAATATCAGCTTTGTCAAAGGAAGGGTGAAAAAAGCAGAGATTTATATAATGATAGGGGATCTTTATAAAAAACACGAAGAGTATGAAAAGGCTTATCCCCACTACCGTAACGCTCTGGAAAGTTTGAAGAAGACGAAAAACGATAAGAGAAAAGCCGAGTTGTATAACAGCATGGGAGTCGTATGTTTTATGCTCACAAGTTATGATCAGGCTTTGGAGTATTACCTTTTTTCCCTGAGCATAAGGGAGGAGATAAACGACAAAAAGGGTATAGCTGATTCCCTTAATACCGTGGGCAACATTTATTTTCAGTTACACAACTACCAGAAAGCCCTGGAGTATTATAAGAGATCTCTGGAGATAAGAACAGAGCTAAAAGATGATGTGGCAATAGGCAAGTCGTATAATAATATCGGCAATATATACTCCACTCTCAAAGACTATAATAGAGCTTTGGACAGCTATAATGATGCGCTTAAACTATACAAGAAAAGTTCAGAACATAAGCTGATAGCATCGGTTTATAACAATGTCGGGATAATTCACAGAGAAAGAAATGAGCCTCAAAAAGCTTTGGAAAGTTTTAAAAAATCCCTGAAAATAGCTAAAAAAGAAGACCTGACCTATAATCTGGCCAACACATCAAATGAAGCTGCAAGAACCTATTTTGAGCTCAAGAAATATATTGAGGCCGAAAACCTTCTTAGAACAGCGCTGGAGGGAGCAAAAAAACTCAATGCCAGAAATGTTGAGCAGGAGAGTTATGAAATACTCTCAGAACTTTACTATGCAAAGAAAGACTATAGAAAGGCATGTGATTATTATAAAAAATATTCTGATATGAAAGACGCAATATACGGTGAATTATCCGGAAAGATCGCCGAGATCCAGTCAAGATACATATCGGATCAAAAACAAAAGGAAGCTGAGATATACAGACTGAAAAATGTTGAGATGGCGAAGTATATTAATGATCTTCAAAAAGCTAACGATCTGATAAGAAAAAAGAACAATGAGCTTACTGACGCTTATACAAAACTGGATCTTTTGGCAAGAACTGATCCTCTTACAAGGCTCTCGAACAGACGGGATATTCTGGAAAAAATAAAGTATGAGGCCATGAAGTTTGAAAGAAGCGGTGAAAAATTTGCTTTGGGCATCTCCGACATTGATAATTTCAAATCTTTCAACGACAGTTACGGTCACGACTGCGGTGATTTTGTTCTTGTGAACCTTGCCAATATAATGAGGTCTGTAATGAGAAAGCAGGATTGTATAGGAAGGTGGGGCGGCGAGGAGTTCATATTCCTAATGCCTAAAACCGATCTTGAGGGCGGTGCTGTTATAGCGGAAAAACTCCGAAAGAAGATCGAGGAAGAGGTTTTTTACTATAGAGATATAAAACTTAATCTTACAATGACATTCGGCATTACAGCCTATGACTCCATAATGGATATAGATCTTTGTATAAATAAAGCTGATGAAGCTCTTTACCAGGGTAAGGCCGGCGGGAAGAATGTTGTTATTAGAGTAGACGAGATCGAAGAATAAAACCATAAAAAAATAGAGATATTATATAAAGGTATGTGATGACAGTATCAGGAAGCGGACATCCGGAAAAGCAATACAGGGCTCTTATAAAAAAGGAAAAAGATCCGGAGCTACTGGTTGAAGCTTATACCGGGCTGGGCGCATTTCTTTATGAAGCGGGCAGATATGAAGAGTCGGAGTTTAATTTGCTCAAAGCCTGTGAACTGATGACAAATAGCCGTGCAGACGGCAAATCCTTACAAATATACAGAACGCTCGGTCTGTTATATATAAAACAGATGAAATTCTCAGAAGCAAAGAAATATTTGAAAACAGCTTTGAATAAAGGTTTGAAAACCAATGACAGGGTCAGGTCAATTTTACTTGATGCTCTCGGTGATGCCTGTACAGGGACATCAGACAGCAAAAGCGGCGAAAAGTACTATAAAGAAGCATTAAAGATCCGGCAGAAACTTTCTTTACAGGGCGGTGTATCGGAAACTCTGAATAAGCTGGGCATGAATTATTATTACCGGGGAGATTATTCAAAAGCAATTAAGTATTTTACAAGATCTCTTAAAATGAGGCGGGAAAAAAAGGAAAAAAAACATAATATTGCAGAGTGCCTCAGTAATCTTTGCCTTTCGAACTATCGCCTTGGATCATATGATATAGCTCTAACATACGGTCTTGAGGCACTTGATATATTTGAAAAAACCGGACATTTGAATAAGTATTGCCAGGTTTTGAATAATCTGGGAAAGGTGTATTTTGAAATGTCTCTGCATTCAGACGCTCTCGAATGTCTTTATAAAGCCATGTATATGATAGAAAATGCAAACAATTCTATGCTTTTTTCAGATATTTTGTGCAATATAAGCAGGATATTCACGAAGCGTTTTAATCTTGATAAAGCACTGGAATATGCAAAAAGATCATTAGAGATAAGGATGGCGACAGAAGACAGCAGGGCAATTGCAGATTCGTATAATGAAATTGGAAGAATCTATGACAAGAGAAACGATTTTATCAACGCAGAGAAGTATTATTTAAAATCCATTGAAATTATAAAAAAAACAAAATCACCTTTCGGACTTGTATCCTCACTGGAAAATATCGGGATGCTCTTTTTGAAACAGAAAAGATACGATGAAGCCGGAGAAAAACTCTTTGAGGCAAAAAAAATAAGTGAAGATATGGGGGAAATGAAAAACACCTGCGGTATTATAAGGAATATTGCAAGCTATTATTTAAATTTGAATGATCTGACCAAAGCACTGGAATATGCAAATATATCCCATGATATGGCATCTGAACTGAATCTTAAAGACAAGTTGCGGGATGCCTACAGAATGTTATACGAGATATGCAGAAAACAAGGCAGTTACAAAAAAGCCCTCGGATATTTTGAGCTGTACAGTTCTCTAAAAGAGGAATTACTTGATCTTTCCAAACAGCACGAGATCAATAACATAATCGGTAAGTATGAATCGTACCACAAAGATAAGGAAGTTGAGTTCCACAAGATGAGAAGCCTGGAGCTTACCAACCTGAACATACAGCTGAAAAAATCCAGATCAGAGCTGATTCGTTCTAATTATTCAAAAGATAAATTTTTTAACATAATAGCCCACGATCTTAAAAACCCCTTTTCAATTCTTTACACTACCTCGGAACTTCTCAATGAATATTACGAAGATATTACGGAACAGAAAAGGAAAGAATATATAAAAACGATCAATCTGTCTGTAAGACACCTTTTAAAACTCATCGAAAACCTGCTGGAATGGGCAAGGTCGCAGAGCGGGATGAAACAGTTCAAACCGGAAAAATTCAGTTTCTCGGAAAGCCTGAAAGTTTGTATAGATTTGATAAGACCTAATGCGGAGATTAAAAATATCGGTATTTCTTACAATGAGAAAAAAGATATATTTGTTACGGCTGACAGAAATATGATAAGGTCAGTCTTAAGGAACCTTCTGACAAACGCAGTTAAATTTACAAAAAGATGCGGTCAGATAAAGATCAGTACGGAGGTTTCGGAAGATTTCTTGAAGTTTGAAGTGACGGATAATGGTGTCGGCATCAGAAAAAGAGATATTCCCAAGCTTTTCGTTATAGACAAGCATTATGTTTCTAACGGAACGGAGAACGAAAAAGGAACCGGCTTGGGTCTTATTCTGTGCAAAGAATTTATTGAAAAACACGGCGGGAATCTTTATGTGAGAAGTAAATTCAGAAAAGGAAGTACATTCGGCTTTGAAATCCCTATAGACCCCACTATTTCTTAATCTTCACTTTGATTCGGACTGACGAATTCTTCAAGACCTTCGTGTTCCCTGACAGCGTCTCTTTTTCTTGCGGCTCCTGATGCACGCTTCTCTTTTTGTCTTTCAAAATACTGCATCGGGTCGCTTAGTGTGTTCAAATATTCATGAAACTCACCGAGTATTCTATTCGTACCGCTTCCCAGCATACCTTCAGCTATCCTTTGAGTTTTAGGAGTAATGAGGTTAGAGTTGAATCTGTGGATGAAAGGAAAGGTATATATAACAGAAAAGATCACTGAATATATTATCAGTGTTCTGAAAATGGCAAACAGATAGGTCGTTACCCTGCCTGTTGTTTTAGGTATCTTTTTACCGAACTCCACTATTTTCTGGCCCACTATTGCATTATAGAGATAAAATACTATGATCAGGGAAAGTGCATAACCCGAATAGGTCGCGATATGTCTGCTTTCCACAAAATTTGAGAGGATCTTCGATAAAGGATAGTACAACGCACCCGATATTCTTACCATCAGCAAAAATGCTATACTGAAATTCAGATCGTCAGTGCAGCCTTTCCGGGATGATCTGGACATTGTAACTATAAGCATTATCACGAGCAGAATATCAAAAAGCATATGAGTCTCCGTTCATTAGATTATATCGAACCGTGTCAACATGGTGTAAATTAGTCATATTTCAATGATATGTCAAGTGCAGAAAAAAGAATTTTTTCAGTTCTCGATTATGAAAGTCGCTGGGCCGTTATTAGTGAGACTGACCTCCATATGCTCGCCGAAAACACCTTCAGACACTTTAAGTCCCGATGATCTCAGTTCATTAACGAAATGATCGTATAGCACTATCGCGCGATCAGGCGGAGCTGATGCAGAAAAGCCCGGCCTTCTGCCTTTTTTCGTATCAGCATAGAGGGTGAACTGCGAAACAACAGCAATGTCTCCGCCGATGTCTTTAACAGAAAGGTTCATTTTGCCGTCGCCGTCCTCAAAAATCCTAAGCCCCAGCGTCCTGTCGGCCATATAAGCCGCGGTTTTCTCGTCGTCGCTGTAGCCGATACCCGCAAAAACGAGCAGACCTTTACCAGACGATGAAAAGACCTTCCCGCCAATACGGATCTCTGTCCTGTCAACTCTCTGAATAAGTATTTTCATCAACAACCTCCTGCAAATTAACAAACGGTGAGCGTCATTCAAATCTAACAAAAAATCAGGGAGAAGTAAAGGGAGAAACAACAGATGAAAATACCATCAGTTTAAGATATTTTGTGCTTGACTAATCAATTGTTTTTAGTTAATTTTACTCTCTTATTGAAGCGGAGAGAGTGAAAAGTAAAGTCGGTACAGGCATAAAAATAATGTTTAAATGTATGAAAATATTTTGAGAACAAACCTAAAAAGCCGCCTTTACGGGCGGTTTTTTGCATAAAAAAAGAGGTGCTTATGGAAAAAATACTTGAAACCGGTCTGACATTCGACGACATTCTTCTGATACCGAAAAAAAGTTCGGTAAAGCCGCCTGAAGCGGATACGAAAACATTTCTGACAAAGAAGATCACGCTGAATATTCCTATCATATCGGCGGCTATGGATACTGTTTCGGAGTCCCAGATGGCTATAGCTATGGCGAGGGAAGGTGGAATGGCGGTTATTCATAAGAATATGTCCGCAGAGATGCAGGCTGCAGAGGTGGACAGGGTAAAAAGGTCGGAGAGCGGAATGATAACCGATCCTGTCACTATTGGTCCCGATGCTCCTCTTAAAGATGTTTTCAGGCTGATGGAGAAATTCTCAATATCGGGTATACCTGTTGTCGAGAATTCAAAACTTGTGGGCATCATAACGAACAGGGACATAAGGTTCGAATACAATGATGATGTGATAGTTAAAGACATTATGACTAAATGCCCGCTCGTGACCGGAATAGAGGGTACATCACTGGATGAAGCTAAATATATCCTTCAGAAGAACAAGATAGAAAAGCTTCCCATTGTTGATGCGGAGAACAATCTGAAAGGCATGATAACTTTTAAGGACATAAAAAAGAAAGAGAATTTCCCGAATGCCTGCAAGGACAGCA
>SLFX01000148.1 GCA_007124045.1 Candidatus Delongbacteria bacterium
TTGCCCACATTGTTTGCTTCAAGAAGTTTTACCCATTTGCTGTGCTCGGTTATGATCTCGAAAAGTTTGTCCTGGGGAGTTTTTGCTACGACCTTTTCAAGATCAGAAGTTGACGGAATCTGAAGAAGCATTCCATCGTAATACTTAACGAGATCGAATATTTTCAAACTGCCAGTTGACGGAGCCAGATAACCGTAAAGATAATTCACAATACCGTCCAGCCTGTAAACCGATGTATATATCCTGTTTCTCTGCCTTAGAATAAGCTCCTTATCATCAAGTCCCTGAGAGATGAATAGCTCTATTGCCTCACCGGTCTTCATTTTATGTCTTTCGAAAGGATAATTTCCAGTAACAGTTTCTTCCATATTCGCCTTAAGTGAAGATATAGAGTCGTCATTTATCAGGCTGTTGCCTTCATAATCGTTAAGTTCGCAGTAATAGCCTTTTGAAATATTGTGAAGGACATACAACTTCGAATCAGGATAAAGATCGCTGACCGCTTTACACAAAACGAAGATCAATGACCTCACATACACGCTCAGTCCGTTGCCGTCGGTTCTGTCAATGAATTTTACTTCACAGCTGCTTATAACAGGTGTCGAAAGTTCTTTAAGTGTGTTGTTCACCAGCGCGGCTATAACAGGGTATTTGAGACCGTGATCTGTTTTATCGGCAATGTACGAAAGTGTCGTTCCTGCCGGAACATCCATGCATTCGTTAGTATTTATTATCCTCACACTTACTGTTGAAATCATGAAAACTCCTTTATTACCTGTAATGATAGATCATATCCATTTGGAAATAGATGCTTCCTGCAGAAACAGGAGAAAACATTTTGCTGTCAGCGTATCTGAAATTCAGTGTCAAATTCCCGATATCCACACCTGCAAAACCTCCTACTGTATGCCGGTAAATATCTCCTATGTGCGGCATATGCCTTGTAAATACAGAAGGAGTGAGCTGATAATCAACTGAGAAACGGATATTTTTGTCTATTCTGTATCCCAAAATTATGTTATGTTCCATAACCCACGGATATGTAAGCTGCCTTCCGTCATCGCTGTCGTAGATCTTTCTGAAATTTTTGTAGGTAAAAACATAAGCGGCAAAATAATTATCTTTTTTGTAATTGAAGCCGCCCAGAGAGCTGAACATTTGAAAATACCGTTGATCCGCGGGTACATTATGATCTCCGTAAGCGTACTCCCAGAAAACCGGGGATATCAGACCGGCGAACATTGAAGAACGGGGATTCATTTTTTTATTCATATAGATCCTCGCGCTGAATCCGCCTCTGCGCATTATCCTTTCGCTAACCGGATCCGACTCAGTTACTTTAAAGGATGAGAATACCCCGTCAACCCCCATTAATATCTGGTGTCCTTCCAAATCAGATATTATTCCCAAGGATACGGCCTCCCGCATTTTTTTAAACTCTGCCTGTTCATTCCTGTTTAGAACTGATTTGTAAGGTGTATGGTAGGAAATGTAGGGCATAAATTCTGTCTGATGATTCCATATTGCAGAAAAACTCTTTAAAAGATCAACATCCTCTCCGTTCTTTACTGTTCTTCCATATCTGCCGCCAGGCTGCCTGACGAAAACTGATGAGGAAACTGCAAATCTGAAATCATCATCAATATTATCAGGATCTACGGGCAGAAAATCAAAAAAATATGCTCCTGTGTTGTAGGCGAGTGCCGAATTTGAAAAGGAATTAAAACTGTCGTACAAATAATAATAATTTCCCGTATTTGATGCAAATGATGAAAACAAAAAGCTCAGGATCAGCAGAACAGGAATTTTTATCATGACTTATCCTCCAAAGATGAAACATCTTTTTTCTTTCCTTCTGTCCTGTTGTCGTAAAACCGTGTTGTCGGATAAGCGAAATCAATGTCTTTATGTTTTGCAAATTCTGTCAGTATCCTTTCCCATATATCGTTCTCTGCTCCTCTTCTTTTTCTAGGCTCACATAAATATCTTAAGCTAAGATTGACACCGCTGTCCAGAACCTTTGTGTAAACTATAGGTGTAAGATTCCTGTAATATATCATAAATTTCTTTGCTGAATTCCGTATCTTTTCCATTGCTGTCTTTTCTTTTCCCTGATTGACTTCGTCCAGTATATTTTGAAGAATGTTCTTGGCTTTTGACCAGTTGCTCTCGAAAGTCAGCAGTACTCCGATCTCGTTCCATATCATTTCGAAACCTTTGTTATAATTGGCAAGTGCTGTCGTAAATAGCGTTCCGTTCGGGATGTGTATAATTCTGCCCGTACTCTGATCTGCATCAACCCAGTTCCCTATCTCCATCAAAGTAAACTGAAAAATTCTTATGTCAATTACATCACCTTTATTTTGTCCGATCTCAACCCTGTCTCCCAGTTCGAAAGGTCTCCTCCATAATATGAATATCCATCCTGCAAAATTCGCCAGCGGATCTTTCAGGGCGATCGCCACACCCGCTGAAAGCAATCCCAGATATGTACCAAGTTCACCTACGCCTTCAAACCAGATCCTCAGCAGAACAATTACAAGAAAAAACATTCTGAAATAACTCAGAGTCTTATTCCACATGTAAACACTTTTCAGATCATCACTGGTTTTCTTTATCAATGAATTTAAAAAATAATTCAGCAGGTAGATTACTGCGATCGCTATAATGGAATAAAGTATCTTCTCCTGAACTCTGTAGTTTATACCTGCTACTTCCTCTATCCATTGTATTATGCCAGACATAATGTTTACCCTCCTGTTGTCTACCGTGGCAAATTTAATATTTTTTTTCGCGATCCGAAAGTAAACAAATTAAAATATTGATTTTTTTCAGTATATTATGTAATTTATACACGAGTTGGAAATTTACGGATAAAAGGCATGCTTTCTGAAAAAATACTCGAATATCTCGGAAGAAATCTCCTGTTTGAAAAGATTGGTACGGATGAACTGCAGAAGCTTGATGATTCTCTCTTCGAATTAAGGGAATATAATAAAGATGATCTTATTATAGAACAAAATGCCGATCCTGACGGGATTTATCTCATACTTAAAGGATCTGTAGTGATTAAAAAGACCACTATGAAAGACCGATCCGACGACAATGCGAACAAGGAAGTTATTTTAAACTACTGCTCAAAAAATGAATTTGTCGGTGAACTTGCTCTTGTCAGCAACAAAAAAAGGGCTGCAAATGTGTATTGTTTCAGTTCAGTATGCAGAATAATTTTTGTCAACACGGAAAATTTCTACAAAATATATGAGATTATTCCCGGTATTCAGAAAAATCTTGGAAAAACTATAGCTGAAAGGCTTGGGGAAACATCAATAAGAGCAGCTAATGAGTCCAGCAAGTATAAAAAACTGTACGAGCTTCAACTTGAAAACTCAATGCGCACAACAGAATTGCTTAAATCACAAAAAGATTTTGAGAAAAAAAATCTTGAGCTTTTAAAAAGCCAGAAAGAGATCAGACGGGCAGCAATAGTCGAGACAATAATCACGATGATAAATACTGTCCACCATGATTTTGAAAAAAGCATCAAAACTGCTAAAGATATTATACTCAGTACTGAAAATGCCGGAATCAAAGACGATATTCTGACAAAAAAAATTGCTGAACTTAAAGAGATAATTCTTTCAATGGATACGAAGATATCTCTTTATTGTGATTCCGCATCCCTGGAGTTCGGTCATAACAGTGAAGGTAAAAAAATAATAATTTTCAAAGATAAAACAAGCCATAATTAAACATAAGGACCGCTAAATGCTTGCTTTTTTTAAATTTGATAATGATACCGACCCAAGAATAAAGATCGCCGCTTATCTTTCATTCATATCTGCTTTCGGTCTGGCCGGATGGATAGCTGCTTCATTCAGTTTTAGTGTAGATGTACTTGATTTCAGCGCTATGAACTTCGGTTTTATGCTCTCTGTAAAAGAATTATCAATGATCTTCGGTTTCCTGATCCCGATACTTCTGGGATACATTTCAGAATCAAGGGCTCAGGGCGTACTTGTTTCTCTCACAGGTACAGCCATAATTCTTACCGCATTCTCCAACACCGAGATAGTGATATTTGAGTGGTTATACAGAATTACAGGAACATCTAATTTTTTTGTTTTCAATCTGGCGATCCTGGCTTTCGTATTATCTTTATGCTATAACTATTTTGAAACATCAAGAGATTCTCTTATAAGGCACAGCACAGACAGCCAAAGCACGGCGGTAATATTGGGTAAGATCACGGCATATTCTGTTTCAGGAACGGCTGCAGGGTATTTCGTTGTCACTGTTCTGGGCTTTATTAATATTCCTCATATGTATTTGACTGTCTATTCCCTACTCGGTATTCCCCTTATAATCGGCGGTCTTCTGGGTACCAAAAAGGCAAAGCCCGTTAAATCCATACGGGAAAACATTGAAGTAATCATCAGAGGAAAATTCTTCAATTTTTATACCCTGACCTTTTTCACTGCAAGTCTAAATATTATCATGGTGTATTTCGGTATTTTTTTACTGGTTAAAGTTTTTGGTCTCAGTCTGGGGTTTGCCGCCTTGATCTTTCTGATACATTCTGCACTAACCTTCTTTTTTCGGCATAAAGCAGCCGATATAATGAGGTCCAAAGGTGAAGATTCTGTTATGAAAATACGATACGGTATAACGCTTCTATTGTTCATTGCAGCCGGATTTTTACCCGTATTTTTAAATGGTGAAGCAGTTAAATATATTATTGCTGCTATTGTGGCTTTCTACGGAGTGAGCACTCTTTTTGACAACTCGATTAAAAGTTTCATCTCCTATTTTGCGACTCAGCAGGAACAGAGATCAAATCTTCTTATCTATACCAGACTCAATAAAACTGCAAGAATTCTTATTCCTGTACTTGCCGGTTGGCTTTGGGTTAATTATGAACCCTATTCAGTTTTTTCACTCGGAGCAGCCTTTTCTGCTATCTGCCTCTTGATCTCTTTCAGAATATACGCAGCATACAAGGATGTCGGCGCCAGTACAGAGCAGTGACTTTCTGAGATTAGTTCAGAAAAAATTCTGCCACAAGACTTGATTACTGATTTGGAGATTGAAACTTTACGGCGGGTGAAAATAGTATAGTCTTTTTCCTTCACTAAAACTCAGAAAGGCTAAATAAAAAGACCGGAAATTACCGGTCTTTTGTATACCCAGAGGGAGTCGAACCCCCAACCGCCTGGTTCGTAGCCAGGTACTCTATCCAATTGAGCTATGGGTACAGAACTTTATTTAAACCGCGGAGACGGTGGGATTCGAACCCACGTTCCCTTGCGGGAACACGCTTTCCAGGCGTGCGCCTTAAGCCGCTCGGCCACATCTCCGTCTTACCTTCAAGCGAGGTAAATATAAGCTTTTTAGAGTTATTCCTCAAGTGTTTTTACATAAATTTTGTAAACGCTTTTATCCGAGCTTGAATTACTCAGAGAAAAAAGCCCGTACCCTCCCTCAACATTTGTAAATCTGCCGTCAGGATCATATAATGTTTCCATATATGATCTAAAAACCTGATCTGTTGAGGAAAAAACAAGAGTGTTCATACCTCCGTGATAAAGCGCGTACCAGTTAATGCTGATGCTTCTTATAAAATATTCCATAAAATCTTTACCGTACTTGTCCTTATTCTTCCATATCCTTGTTTCAACAGGATATTTGTCCCACACGACGGATGTTGTGTCTTCAAGCCAGTAAGCTTCATCATATCTGTAAAGATCATCCGGTATTATTCTGTAAGACGCCATTCTTTTATCCAGAATTACAGGCAGAGAGTCAAAACTGCAGCTGTAGAATCTTATATCGTCGTAACTGCGGCCTCTTCTGTAATAAACAGTATCAACAGCCGATGGGTCTTCAGTTACAGATGTGAGTATATCGCCTGTTTCCAGGTTTCTGGCAACAATATTTCCGAGCGGGGGCGGACATAGTGTTTCAGCCGATATCCTGTCAAGATCATCATGTATGGCTTCAATTCTATAGAAGTATCCTGCTCTGAATCCTTCGGTAAAATCGCTTTGCGGCAGATAGTAGACACCTATTCTTGTTTCGTACTCCGAAAGTATTCCGACAAGAGAAAATTCTGTACTGAACGGCGCTCTTTCATAAAGGGATATTATCGCCCCGCTGATGCCGAGGTTACTAAAACTTATAGACTCGTTAACGCCTCCCGTCCGGGAAAAATAAAGACTGTCTATCGATTCTCCCGCTTTTGCATAACAGAACAGCACAGGCTTGTCTTTGTATGAGGTCGTTTTTTCAATACCGCATGATAAAATAAGTGTAAAAGCGATGGTACACAAAATTATTTTAAACTTTAATAACCGCATTAATTTTTTCTCCTAGAAACTGTAGCTTAAACGGACCGAAGGAAGAAGCGGCAGCATCGGGAACACGCTTCTTTTAATAGTTCCGTCCGAGTCATTCTGTTCATAAATGTATGCCTGCACATTTTTCCTGTTTGTAAGGTTCAGAATACTGGTGTTTAGAAGAAGCTTTGAACCGTTCCTGAAATACCAGTTGTAATTGACGCTTATATCCCATCTGAAATAGTCCGGATACCTCATCCTGTTCCTTCTGCCTTTAATAGCAGTTATCTGTGTGTCGCCGTCCTCGAAATGTTCAACATAGTAACCGGTATTTTCGGTATATGGCCTTCCGGTTGTATAAGTCATCGCTGTTCCAAAACTCCAGTTTCGGTTCAGATGGTAGTTAACAGTAGTTTTAAAGCTGTGTGGTATATCCCAGTGAGCATCGAATGTATCATTCTCTACAAGTGGGTCATCTATTGTTTTCCTTACCTTGCCGTATGTATAAGACATGTTGCCGTTTAGTTTACCGAACTGTTTTTCGGCCAGAAATTCTATTCCGTAAGCATGAGCATCGCTACGGACAAAGAAACTGTCTATCCTCATTTCCTCGATTATATCGTCAACCGTCCTGCCTCTGTCTTTCCAATTCTGAAGGTTCTGCATGTACTTGTAGTAACCCTCTATCGTGAATTTTATATCCTCGTCAAGTATTCTTCCTGTCGTCTCAATACCCAGTGAGTAACTGTCTGCAATACCGGGCGGAGATGTTTCGTCTATGGGAAACCAGTTGTCAATAATCTGAAGTGTCTGGTTTTCCTGCTGGACTGTAAACAGGTTCTGATAGTAACGGCCTCCTCCAAGTGTTATATAACCGAGATTATCCACAAGATATTTTATACTCATTCTCGGCGAAAAAAGCAGTTTGTATTCATCACTCAGAATAGGATTGTATTCGATCCTGAGGCCGGGCTTGACCGTAAATTTCGAATCCCATGTTTTGGTCATGTCTCCGAACAGTGAATATATATTATAGCTTCCCTCAATATCCATAAGCTTGTTATCACCAAAAGACTGGTCAAAACAGATCAAAAATCTCTGAGCCTCGAAACCGGATTTGAATACCAGATCGTTAGCAGGGAAAAATTCAGTGGTGTTCTTCAGAGAAAAATCATTAATGGTGTTCTCATACCTGAACGCCCCGAGTATGTTCATATTAATATTGAACTTTGAATACGACAGTTTGGTACTCGAAAATATTTTGGGAGAGAAAAGATGCCGCCATCTGAGAGCGTAGGTTTCGTTACCCCAGTTCAGATTCAAATCGAACTCCCGGAATTTAAGATGATCTGATCCAATGTAGGAACTGAAGATCAATCTGTCACCGGGCCCGATGTCCTGATAGACCTGTCCCTGGCCGTCCCAGAAATAGTATGACGGGTACTCATCTCCAAGTATTTTCAGGATCGGATCTATGTAGCTCCTTCTTGCGGCTATTAGAAATCCTCCGTCATAAACAGGACCAGTCAGTACAGCCTCGGCCGAGAACATGGAAAGTGACATATTGCCCTCGAACTTTTCCTTATTACCGTCCCTGCTCCTGATATCAAGAACCGAACCGAGCCTGTTGCCGTATTCCGCCGGATAAGCCGATTTTATCAACTTGGAATCCCTTAAAGCGTCCGGTATGAATGTGGAGAACACGCCGAAAAGATGCGACGGATTATAGACAGTTATCTCGTCGTAAAGTATAAGGTTATGGTCGCTGTTGCCGCCCCTGATATAAAGACCGGCGGAATAGTCCGATACGGAAACTACTCCGGGAAGGGATTGAATTGATCTGAAAAGATCGGGTTGTATGAATGTTGCGGAGGTTTTGATATCCCTCGGCCTAAGCTTAAGCTCACCCGTTCTGATGTTCATTGCCTCATCGGGAAGTTCGTCTGCCTCTACGCTTATTTGTATTTCGTCCAAAACGAAAGTTTCCTGCTCGAGCATAATATCGATTCTTCTTCTCTGGTCTCTTAAAAGAACAAATTCAGTTCTGTAAGGCTTGTATCCGACTGATGATACCGTCAGTGTAATCCTGCCCTGCGGAACATTCGAGATGACGAAATAGCCATTCATATTTGTCGCCGTACCGAGCCTTGTACCCTCGATTGTTACATAAACATCATAGACCGCTTCGTTCGTGTTAGCGTCACGTACAAAACCGGAAACGACGGCGGCGAACAGTGTCTGCGAAACGATCAGGATAGGTATGGATATGAGTCTAAAAAACAATAATGCCTCCAAATAGTGCGTAAATTTATCTAAAAATTAGCATTCCGTCAATCAAAAACTGCATTTTGTCGGAAAAAACTTTCCCGACCGTATTAATTTATTATATTACAATCATTAAACGGGAGGTTAACAATGAAGACTTTACTTGGTCTAATTTCGTTATTAACGGCAGCATTAATTATGTTTTCCTGCTCAAATAGCTCAGATCAGGCTTATACTGTCTCTGAAAGGAACGGAATTAAGTATTTTTCCAACAGAAACATCCCTACGGATCCTGAAGCCGGGATAGAACCGGTACTTCTTTTTACTATTGAGGGAGACAAAAATGGTCCTGACTCACCCGGTTCATTTTTTTATGTTTCCGATATTGATATTGACGGCGAAGGAAATATTTATCTTTTTGACATATCCAGTCATTCAGTTAAAAAATTCGATGAGAACGGTCATTTCGTAACAAGCTTTGGAAAAAGAGGCACAGGACCGGGCGAATATCCTCATGCTTACGATATAGTTGTTCAGGACGGTATTGTTACAGTACAGTCTTTTACAAACCTTCAGATGGTTAAATTCGACACTGACGGAAATTTTATAAAAAATTTAACATATGAGGGAGGCCCTCTTTCTCTCGGTAACGCACTTATTCCTATTCCCGGATGCGTAAACATGCTGGGTTATAAAAACGATGTCGATCACACTGACGGCAGTATCTTTGTCCGTAACAGGCTGGTGATCTATGATGGTGAGTTCAATGATACCAAAACGCTCTGGCAGTACAAGGAAAAGGTTGATCCCTATTCTCTGGATATTTTCGGATTTCTTGTAAGGTATGCCGCAGGTAACGGAAGAATCTATGTTGCTGATAACAGCATGTTGTCATACAATATTTCGGCTTTCGATTATAACGGCAATAAAATCAAAGAGATCAGATTCCCTTATTCAAGAATTTCGTTCAATTCTGAAGAAGAAGCTTATATGCGAAATAAAGTCAACCTGATCGACGGCGATGAAATGATAGCACAGAAAAAAACATTTAAGAGAGCTGTAAATGACCTTTTCGTTGACAAATACGGAAGACTCCTCGTCAGACGGTCGGTCGAAAGGAACGAGGCGAACAGAAACGACTTTATTGTTGATATTTTCAAAGACGGAATTTACCTCAACACTACTGTAATACCCGGACTTACAGGCGAGGACATGATGATGAATTTCTCAAATACAGTGCTGTTCCGCGGTGACAGGATTTATCAGGTGATGACAGACGAATCTAAGGTAAACGTTTATTCTTATTAAGCTAAATGTCCGTTATGGTCAGGATGTTTTTTCATTGAGCGGTAAAGAATAATTATAGAAAATATTATCAGAAAAGATGAGAGAAAAAAAGTGTTCATATAACCAATACTTTTGAATACTCCGATCCCTACAAGCGGAGCTATCGCTCCTCTTACACCTGTAAGTGTTATATGAACTGACTGATATGTGCTGACATCCTCACCTCTGCAGAAATATGAACTTCCGATGTTCCACAGTAAAAGCATCATCGCAAAAAACACAGCCTGAAACAGATGCGCAATCAAAAGAGAATAATACAGCTGCAGACCGCCAATAATAAAATAAGCACGCCATACATCGGTGATACCTATGAAAACAAAGAACAGCATTAAGGCTATAAAAGTAATTATAGCGAATTTTCTCGGATCAGTTTTATCAATATACCTTCCCATAAAAGGAAGTATTAAAAGTGAAAGAAGCGTCCCCTGATTCTTATAGAAAGCTACTGAAGAATAATTCAGGCCCAAAGCGTCATTGAAAAAGATCGTCATTACAGGTGTGGCAGCCATAAATGCGAAACCGTAGAATAAAAATCCGGCTTCAAAATCCCTGTACGGCTTATTGGTTTTAAGCACTTCGAACATATTTGAAAATGAGCCTGTAACGCTTCTAAAAAAACTCTTTCTGATAACCGGTGCTTTGTGTTCGTAGGGTATCATTAAAAATACATATCCGGATATAATACTCAAAACTGCTACTGCGGGATAGATATACCTGAATGAGAAATTATCAAAATCAAGTAGTTGACCTATGGCGAAAACACTTATAACTACAGTGAGTTTTTTTACTGTGGCCACAGTGCTGTAAAGAGAACCAAAGTTTTTTCCGGTATAATTCTGCTTGATGAACATATTCACCATCGGCATCATCATAGGTTTTGTCATAGAGTAAGACAGATATATGCCTATGAAAAAATAATGAAAGAAAAGCGATCCTCTGGTAGCACCGGAAAAAAAAATCAGCATGAACAGAGGCATCTTAGTAACCCAGTTTGAAATGAGGTACAGCCTTTTTTTATTTTCAGTTCTTATTATCAGGCTATTGAAAACTGCACTAAAAAGCATTACAATAACGCTGGCCTGAAACAGAACTCCGACAAGATACGGTGAACCGTCAAGGCTTTTTAAAAACACGAATTCGGTAAGAGAAACTGCTCCGATAGAAAAAGCATCCAGAATTTCAGATATCATATGAAGCCTGTATGCTTTTTTTTCCCTTTCGTTGAGATCTTCAGGAAAAAACAGTGATCTCACGACTTTCTCCAGCCTGATTAAATTCGGGCATAAATATAATCAAAAAACAAAAAAACACAAAGTATTAAATATGATTATATGTTGCTAAAACTGCAGATATTTATTAAATATGATCTTTGAAAACAATCGGAAAGAGGAAAGACAAAATGAAAAGATCAAAACCTGTAGGATTCGACAATGAAAAATATCTGAAAGAGCAGACTGCAGCCATTCTAAAAAGAGTAAAAATGTTCAGAGATAAACTCTACCTTGAATTCGGAGGCAAGATCCTGTACGATTACCATGCGGCAAGAGTTCTTCCGGGTTTTGATCCGAATATAAAAATGCGCCTTCTTCAGAAACTGAAAAAAAAGATCGATGTGATCCTCTGTATATACGCAGGAGATATTGAAAGAAACAAGATCAGGGCTGATTTCGGAATAACATATGATGCTGATGCTTTTAAAACGATTGATGATTTCAGAAACTGGGGTATAGATATCACGGCGGTCGTCATTACAAGGTACGAAAAGCAGCCCGCTGCAAAAGCTTTCAAAAACAAACTTGAAAGAAGAGGTGTTAAAGTTTACCTGCATTATCCGACTTTGGGATACCCTGAAAATGTCGATCTTATCGTAAGCGATGAAGGATACGGTAAAAACCAGCACATTGTGACTACACAGCCTATTGTAGTGGTTACAGGGCCCGGACCGGGAAGCGGAAAGCTCGGTACATGCCTGAGCAATCTGTACCATGATCACAAAAAAGGGATTGAAGGAGGCTATGCAAAATTCGAGACATTTCCTGTCTGGGATATTCCGCTTGAACATAAACTCAATATTGCCTATGAGGCTGCCACTGTAGATCTGAAAGACAAAAATATGATCGATACTCATCATTTTGATGTGTATAAAAAAAGAACAGTCAACTACAACAGAGATATCGATGCCTTTCCTCTTTTGAAAAAAATACTCGAAAAGATCACCGGAAATGACCCGGTGTACAGATCCCCTACCGACATGGGCGTAAACCGTATAAGTGCAGGAATAATAGATGACAGTTCAATTTCTGAAGCTTCCCATCAGGAAATAATCAGAAGATACCTGAGATGTGCTGTTGAATATGCTGTAGGTCTTTCGGAAAAAGATACGCTTGAGCTTGCTGATGAACTGATGATTAAAACAGGAGCGAAGCCTGAAGACAGAGCTTGCGTAAAACCTGCGAGGAAAGCTGCAAGGGAAGCCGAAAGATCGGGAAAGGGCAACGAAGGGTTTTTCTGCGGAGCTGCTATTGAGCTTCCTGACGGAACAGTGCTGACGGGAAAAAACTCCCCTTTAATGCATGCATCATCAAGCCTGATTCTCAATGCGACAAAACATCTTGCAGGACTGCCGGACAACATGTTCCTTCTGCCTCAGAGTCTGATCGATTCCGTCAACCATCTGAAAAAAGATATACTTGACCGTAAAATGGTAAGCCTTGATGTTGACGAAACTCTTATAGTTTTAAGCGTGAGTGCTTTATTTAATCCGGCTGCTCAAATGGCAATGCAGCAGCTGAAACATCTGGCAGGATGTGAGGTTCATCTGACTCATATACCCACTCCGGGCGACGAGGCGGGATGGCGTAAACTCAAAGTCAATCTGACCTGTGATCCGCTTCATTCAACTAAGAGTCTGTTCGTCGGTTAATGCATCTTCAAGTAAATTATCTGCAATATTCTTTTTGGTTTTAAGACCAAGATCTTTTAGCTTAGTAGTCTGCAGTACCAGATTATCCCTTCCGGTGGAAAGTTGTTTTAAAGCTTCAGAGCAGGCATTTTTCGATTTGTCTATGTTTTTTTCGACTTCCTGAAGATTTTCAATAAATCCGACGAATTTGTCGTAAAGCTTAGCTCCCCTTTCTGCTATTGCGAGTGCGTTTTCATTCTGATACTCTCTTTTCCAGAGATCATGAATAAGTTTCAAAGAAATTATCAGGTTAGTCGGGTTTATAAGCAGCACCCTTTTATTGTATGCATAATTCCATATGTCCTTATCTCCCTGCAGAGCTGCAATATAAGCCGATTCGCTGGGTATAAACATCATAACAAAATCGAGGGTTTTGTAGTAATCATCATATCCTTTTCCGCTAAGTTCAGAGATCCTGTTCTTAACAGCTTCAACATGTCTTGAAAGCTCTGATTCCTGTTCTTCAGGTTCTGTAGCGGAACAGTAATTTGCAAAGGCGTTCAGAGATACTTTAGAGTCTATAACTATGGTTCGGTTATCGGGATATTTTATAATAGCATCGGGACGCATCTTTTTGTTTGCTGTATCTGATCTAAGTGCATTTCCGTCCTTATCCGTCAGCTGATATTCAGTAAAATATTCTACCCCTTTCCTTAAACCGGAGCTCTCAAGTATACTCTCAAGTATCATTTCGCCCCAGATACCGCGTGTCTTTGACTGGGTTTTCAAAGCGTTCGTCAGGTTTTTGGCCTCATCGCTTATGACTTTATTAAGCTCCGATAGTTCCTTTACTTTTTCAGCAAGTGAAAAACGCTGTTTTGATTCTTTTTCGTAAGTCTCGCTGACCAGTTTTTTAAATGCTTCAATATTTGAACCAAGAGGATCGAGAATGCTTTTCAAATTGTTCCTGTTCAACTCTGTGAATTTTTCACTCTTATTCTCCATGATTCTATTCGCCATATTCTCGAACTCTGATCTGAATTTTTCTCCAAGCTTCTCCAGATCTTTTTTCTGATCCGAAAGCTTTTCCGAAATCATCCTGTTCTCGGCATAAGCTGCTGCCAATTCTGCACTTTTCTTCTCAAGTTCCTCTGACCTGTATCTGATCTCCTCTTTTGCTTTTAACAGCTCATCTGTTTTTTCAGATAGCTTTTCGATAAGTGAATCTGTCTTGACCTCCGAAGCAGACCTGTAGGCAACGAAGTCTTTTTCGACTGACAGACAGGAAGATCTGCCTGACCTCCATGCTATATAAGAGGCTGTCAACACACTCATTATAATAATCAGAATATAAATAACTGTTTCCATTGAAAACTCCCCTATTCTGTACTATATAAATTTCTTAAACTTGGGCCTTTTGGGTGCTATATCTCCGAGCCTTTCCTTTTTCTTTTGCTCATAATCCGCAAAGTTTCCCTCGAAGAATACGATCTGTCCGTCATCCTCGAACGAGAGAATGTGCGTGGCAAGCCTGTCAATGAACCATCTGTCGTGTGATATAACTAGAACACATCCGGCGAAATTCTCTATCGCCTCCTCCAAAGCTCTTAATGTATTTACATCTATATCGTTTGTAGGCTCGTCCAGAAGTATAACATTGCCGCCTTCTTTAAGTGTAATTGCAAGATGCAGTCTGTTTCGTTCACCTCCCGATATCATGTGTATCTTCTTCTGCTGGTCGGTACCTGAAAAATTGAATCGGCTGATGTATGCTCTCGCATTAACTTCAGTGCCGTTTATGTCAAGTATCTCATGACCTTTACTGACAACCTCGTAAATAGTCTTATCCGGCAGCAGATCTTTATGCGACTGATCAACATAGGCAAGTTTGACACTTTCTCCTATACTTACTGACCCCGAATCAGGCTTTTCCTCACCCATGATCATTCTGAACAGCGTTGATTTTCCGACACCGTTGGGGCCGATAATTCCTACAATGGCATTTTTTGGCACTGCCATGTTCAGCCCGTCTATAAGAAGCCTTTCTCCAAAACCTTTTTTCAAGTCTTTTATATCAATGACCTGTTCTCCCAACCTTGGTCCGGGCGGTATGAAAAGTTCAAGTTTAGCCTCTTTCTCTTTTGTTTCCGCACTGCTCAGTTCTTCGTATGCATTAAGCCTCGCTTTACCTTTAGACTGTCTCGCTTTCTGACTCATCCTTGTCCATTCCAGCTCTCTTTTGAGTATTTTCTGGCGTTTAGACTCCTGTTTTTCTTCGTTCGCCAGTCTTGCAGCCTTCTGTTCCAGCCATGAGCTGTAGTTGCCTTTCCATGGTATGCCGTCTCCCCTGTCCAGCTCTAATATCCATCCTGCGACATTATCGAGAAAATATCTGTCGTGCGTAACGGCTATAACAGTTCCCGGATACTTGTGTAAATACTGCTCGAGCCACCACACACTTTCGGCATCGAGATGGTTTGTCGGCTCGTCCAGAAGAAGTATATCCGGTTTACTCAAAAGCAGTCTGCACAGCGCGACTCTCCTTCTTTCTCCTCCCGATAGCACTCTGACCGGCTGATCATCAGGCGGTAAACGAAGTGAGTCCATAGCTATCTCAAGTGTCCTGTCGAGATCCCATGCGTCAAGATGATCAATTTTATCCATAAGTTCACCCTGAAGTTCGATAGCCCTGTTCATATCCGTATCCGAGAGCGGCTCACCAAGTTTTGCACTTACATCCTCAAACGCTTTGATAATATCAACGATGTGCTGTACTCCCTCCTGAACCGATTCCTTAACGGTTTTTGTATCATCGAGCTCAGGCTCCTGAGGAAGATACCCTATCTTATAATCCTTATCAAATGTCACTTTTCCGTCATACTCCTTATCAAGTCCGGCAATTATTTTAAGAAGACTTGATTTTCCCGCGCCGTTGAGACCAAGAACCCCTATCTTGGCACCATAATAAAAAGAAAGCCAGATATTGTTCAGTACTTTTCTTTGCGGAGGATAGACTCTGCTTACGCCCTCCATCGAGAATATTATTTTGTTGTCTGCCATTTTGTTCCCTTATAAAAATGTCATATTTTATAGATTATTCTGAGATCATCCAGAAAAACTGTTGCTGTATTTATTAAAGTTCCGGTCATGTCCTGAATTATACAAAATATTTCTTCATTTATCTATCATATTTTTTTATATTGTACGATGAATTTTCGGAGTAAAAAAATGAATAATGCAAAAGATATCATTCTCTCTGCGTCGGAAAGATTTTCCGCCTCTGACATAACAGGCAGCGTTTTTGTCGGATTCGACGGTTTTATAGACAATATTCTGAGACCCGTTAAAACAAGAATAAACAACTGTGAATTCGAACCGGTCAGCGATATTGAAACCTTTTCCGAAAGAATACGGAGCGGTGCGGGTAAAAGCATTAATATAGAGATAGTAAAGGATAGATCGAGTATGGGCGGTAACGGCCCTATAATGGCTAATTCGCTTTCACTGCTCGGAAATTCGACCGACATTATCGGATCGTTCGGAAAAAATGAAATACTTCCTGTATTTAAACCGTTTACCGACAGATGCAGAACTGCTCTCTCAATCTGCGAACCGGGTATAACTGATGCGTTCGAGTTCAATGACGGCAAGGTCATGTTCAACTATCCGCAGAGCGTGCTTGACATAAGCTGGAATCTGATTACTCAAACTGCCGGTCTTGAAAGACTGAAAGATATGATCGGCCGCAACGATTATCTCGCACTTGTAAACTGGACGATGATCCCTCAGATGAACGACATTTTCGGTAAGATGACAGAACTACTGTCAAATCTTCCCGGCCGAAAAACCGTTTACATTGACCTGACAGACCCGAAGAAAAGAAGCCGCGAAGACCTCAAGCACTGCATGGAAAGGCTTCTTGAAATGAGCGACCGGGCGGATGTCATTCTCGGACTCAATGAGTCTGAAGCTGAGCAGTGCGCCGCGGTGACCGGAGCGCAGACGGCATATTCGGATATAAAAGAACTCGCTGAAAGCATTCACAAAGTGCTGCCTCTTAGAGCGATAGTCATACACAGCATAAAACAGGCTGCCATATGCGCGGTCGAAGGCTCGTTTCTCGTAAACGGTCCATACACGCCGGATCCGAAACTTTCGACCGGCGCGGGGGATGTGTTTAATGCGGGGTTTTATGCCGGATACATCGCCGGACTCAATTTGGAGCAGTGCCTTGTGACCGGGGTTTGTAATTCCGGATACTATGTAAGAAACACAAAACCCGCTGACAAGCGGGAACTGATTGGTTTTATGAAGGCTTTCGCCGAAGAAACTTAATGGGGGTAACTGGACTCGAACCAGTGATCTCTAGCTTGTCGAGCTAGCGCTTTAAACCAACTAAGCCATACCCCCAA
>SLFX01000028.1 GCA_007124045.1 Candidatus Delongbacteria bacterium
AAGGGCGTCCAGGACGATCATCCTGAAATACTAATTAAGGCTGCGGTAAATTATATTTCCGGATTCAGATAGCAGTATAGCAATGTGAATAATATGTGAATAAATGATTGACAAACCGTTAAATTTGTGTTAATTTACAACGGAAGGATGTATTTTTAGCCACAAAATAAAAAAATGTAGGAGAGAAAAATGAAAAGGATCGTATTGGTCGTCAGTATAATGGCGATATTCGGTTTCGCGAACGCTCAATTCCAGGGCGGGCTTACTAACGAAGTACCGAACCTAAGGGTAAGCGCGATGGGCGGAGTATATTCGCTTATTGAAACATCGA
Source organism: Candidatus Delongbacteria bacterium (assembly GCA_007124045.1). GTDB lineage: Bacteria > UBA4055 > UBA4055 > UBA4055 > UBA4055 > SLFX01. Next base: position 332 of record SLFX01000028.1, read on the forward strand.
ACTACGCGGATTTTCCGCAGAGGATTCTACTTGGAGGCGAAGGTGCATGGCTCGGAAGAGCTAATACCGGAGTCTGGGGTCTTGCAAGGTTCCAGCTCAATAATTTTCTGGAACTTCCGATGCCGATGGCATGGCAGGTTTCTGTAGAGCAGTCATCCATGGTGACTATCAATGACCTGTTCGATCATGTCGGACTGGGATGGTTCGCAAGTTTTGACCCACTTGGTGAATTTGTTCCGGCCTATGAGGCTACGAACAGGATTAACTCAAATTTCGCAATAGGACTGCAGAACGATCTTATTGCAGGTCTGGGACTGAAAATGTATTCGAACAGTAACAGTTTTTCTAATGATACCGAAGATATGTCTCATAGTTTCTTTGGTCTCGAAACTACATGGGGTCTGACGATGATACTGGAGGATAATACTTTTCTTGATGCAAGTATTGATTTCGATTATTGGAAGTGGGATGCGGACTATACAGCAAGTACTGTTGACCAGTATATGTATAACTACACCCAGTGCGACGGAGTTTTTAAATTCGGTCTGAACGGTAGATATTATAAATCCGGTGATAAAGTTGATTATTCACCATACATGAAATTCAGCTATTTTTCATTCTCATCAAGTGAAAAAGATAATCTCGGAGGTGATCCGCCTACTATCGGAAACTATACTTATGACGGTTCAGTTTTTGATTTTCAGTTGGGTTCCGGAATTCACTATAAGCCTTCAGACGGCGTAAAAGTTTACAATGAATTTGAATTCAGGTACCAGAGCGTATCGCAGGAAGTAAATCAGGGAACAAAAGAAGAGTCGTCCGGTTCGGTGATGACTTTACTGCCGATATATAGAATGGGTGTAGAGCTTACAAAAGATGTCGATCCCAAAATCTGGTGGGGATTTAACTCTGTTCAACTGTGGGGCGGATTCAACAAGACATTTACCGGATTTTCATGGGAAAGTGGAAATGAAGAAAGAAGCGAACCTACTTTCACCGATGTATCTGTTACTACAGGAGCAGCTCTTCAGAACGGAAATTTTAAATTCGAGTTCTACACAACTGTAGGCGCACTAAGGTTCGATGATTATGCCCTGAACAATGTGGCTATCGGACTTGTTTATATGTTCGAACAATAGTTTTTTTTGCGAGTTAAATGCATTGTGATAAAGGGAGCTTAGGCTCTCTTTGTCATTTAAAGCTTGACAAAACATGATTAATTTCGCAAATTACGAACTGAACTTGTAATTTTCGAAACAACAAAAACCAAAAATGGAGGTATTTGATGAAAAAACATTTACTCAAAGCAGTAACAGGCATGATTCTCGCGTCACTCCTCATCATCACCACAGGCTGTGAAACGGATAACTCCGTGAATTTTACAGCACCGGTGATCAGAGTTGTCGGAACAGCGCACGGTGTAGTAACCGACGCCTACAACAACGCAAGACTGGAAGGCGTTCAGGTCACGGTGGTACAGAGAGACAAGATCTACCAGACTGAAACTGACGAACTGGGGTACTACATTGTGGACAAACTGTACTCCGGAAGCTACGAAGTAACTTTCCATCTGGATGGATACGCTCTTTCAAGGGCATACGGTTACATACCTACACAGGAAGAGATCTACGACACAAAAGACAACATCAACTACACAGAAGTTATTGACCACGATATGTACGGTTTTACAGCCGGGCTTACCGGTAAAGTTTACAAGATCATTGACGACCAGGTCCATCCTGCTGCCGGTGTAACAGTTTATGCTGATTTCAGTGACTTTGATCTGCATCCTGACAAATACTCGGTAACAACTAACTCTGACGGTGTTTATGTTTTCAGCGGACTGCCGGCTACACCCGAGGTAAGGGTAATAACACTTCCTCATAATGACGGTACATACTCGTTTGATATGACAGTTAATGAGGGCGGTCTTATACCTAATGGTACAGTAACAGCACCGGATATCGGCATTTTCATCACAGATGCTCCGGTATTTGTTCTTACACACAACATGCAGGACGGTTTCCCGATAGATGGTCAGATCATTATGAACTTCAACAAGGCAATTGATCCGGAATCGTTTAATTTATGGCTCGGAAGAGCAAAAGTGGAGATCCACGATGTTGTCTGGACAAACGATAACACTACTGTTACTATAACTCCTGACGAAGATCTGCTTCTTGACACATGGTATGAGTTGTGGTTCGAAGGCAAATCAGTTGACGGTAATTATTTCGAGAATGACTATTGGTTCATCACTCAGCCGGGTATAGAAATTCTCAGAACCAGCTTCCAGCCTTACGACGGTTACAACGAGATACCCACGGTAAATACAGCAATGAGAATCTATTTCTCAGAACCCGTTAATACTAGTCACACAGACAGATCCTACAGGATCGACGGAGTATCGGTATCACCATCCTGGAGTGACGGCAACAGAACTCTGGAGATATCAATACCTTCAGACTTCCCGATTGATTATGAGTCAGGTGATAATTTCATGCTCAGCATCCGTGTATACTCTACGCTTACAGACTACGATCAGCTCACAGAGAACTGGAGAGTCAACATAAAATAGTCTTATGCTAGCTGCTTTATTAAAGGGAGCCGTTGCGCTCCCTTTTTTATTTTTCAAATTGCATAATGCTCCGGTATGGCTTAAATTTCAGTCATGGAAAAACCTGCTGAAAAAAATATTTTTAAGACTGTGTCGGAAGATGATACCAAAAATTTCGCCCGGAAATTTGCATGTTCTTTAAAAGACGGCGATATTATCTGCTTTTTCGGTGAAGTGGGTGCGGGAAAGACTGTTTTTACGCGCGGTTTGTGCCGCGGTCTTGGATTTAAGGGATATGTGAATTCTCCAAGTTATATAATCATGAACATGTATGAAAACGGCGGGATGAACATCCAACATTTCGATCTCTACAGGATAGGATCTTCTTCAGAATTGACAGAGATCGGTTTCTACGACTTCATTTACAGAAAAGACTCGGTTTCTATCGTTGAGTGGGCTGATAAGATAAAAGACTGCCTGCCGGAAAAGAGGATTGATGTGTTCATAACCGTAACGGGTGAAAACACAAGGGAATTTGAAATTATAAGGTACGGTTAATGTATATTCTGGCAGTTGAAACATCTTCGGACCGGGCATCTGTGTCGTTTCTTAAAGAAACAAAAATTATTGCTTCTGGTTCAGTATCGGGTAAATATTCTCATAATAAGCGGCTTTTTGAGATGATAGAAAATGTTTTAAAAAGTGCATGCATGGAACAAAATAATATTGATCTCTTTGCCTTAGGCACAGGACCGGGTTCATTCACCGGACTGAGAATAGGTGCAAGTGCGGTCAAAGGAATGGCAACTGCTCTCAATAAGAAAATAATACCGGTCCCGTCTATAGATGCAGTCGCATTGAGAGCTTTTGAAGAAAACCCGGATTACGGCGGATCCGATATCGGTATAGCCGTTGAGGGAATGCAGAAAGATTTTTTTTACTGTATTTATACTCGTCTTGAAAGAGAAGTTGTAAAAAAAAGTGAAATTGTTGTTCATCCTTACGGATTTTCTTCTTATATTGACGGTGTTACGGCAGGAAATGTAGAGGAAATAAATGTCAGTTTCAAAAAATACATACCGGAAATATGGCCGGAAGCACAATATGTCGGCAGGCTGGCATATATTCGGCGCTTTACAGATTCGTCTGACGATTCATTCGAGCCGCATTATCATAAAGAGTTCAAAAATGTCAGGGTCTAAAAATGTTTGAGCTGTTCAAATTGGGATTCGTATCTTTTTATTTTCTTGACCTTGTGGATATTCTTCTGTTTTCATTCATATTCTACAAACTTTATAATGTTGTCAAAGATTCAAGAGCTACTACAATGTTTCTCGGCCTTCTGACTGTCATGCTTTTCGGTACAGTTGTGGAGTTGTTCGATCTTGCGATAATGTCCTGGCTTATGACTTCGATAAAAACTATTTTCTGGTTGGCTTTTTTCATACTATTTCAGCCCGAACTAAGAAGGATACTTACTCATATCGGTCAGAATAGGATCGTCAAGCAGTTTTTGCAGCTGAAGGAGACACGCACATTTTTTGATGAAGTAGCCAAAGCGGCTTTTATGCTGAGCGACAGAAGAGTGGGGGCTCTTATTGTCCTCCAGAAAAATGTCGGTATAAAGAATGTGATCGAATCAGGGAAGCCGATCAAAAGCGATCTTACTGCAGAACTTATTGTTACTATCTTCAATCCCTCATCCCCTCTTCATGACGGTGCGGTTGTTGTGGCAAGCGATCAGATAGTTGCGGCAAAATGCATGCTTCCGTCCACGGCGAAAGATATTGGTGGACAGTTCGGCACCAGGCACAGAGCCGCGGTCGGAATGTCGGAGGAAAGTGATGCTATAGTTGTGGTCGTTTCCGAAGAAACGGGCGATGTCAGAACAGCATACGACGGAGAACTGCTTCTTATGGAAAAAGAGGAAAAGCTAAAAAGCAGGCTCGAATCGCTTTTCAATCAGGAGAAGCGTAAGGATGAGTAAGGATACGGATCAGAGCATGAATGAAGAGTTCGGTGACTTTTTGGACAGGGAATATTACGAGATGGTAGAGCTGATCGAAAAAATGAAGAAAGGCGAGATATCTGCCGAGGAAATGAAAAAACTGAAGTATATCTACAAGACAAGAGAAAATCTGTTTGGAGGAGATGTTTAATCTCCGAGATGCTTATCCTGCTTTAAATAATTTTTAATATAATCTTCGATACCATCCTCAAGATCTGTGAATTCAGGTATCAAACCCGTAGAAATGATCTTGGAATTAT
>SLFX01000166.1 GCA_007124045.1 Candidatus Delongbacteria bacterium
CACGCAGAGGATCTGGCTATAGAATTCGGCCTGCCCATAATATCAATACTTACATCCAGAAACTCTGAAAGATCTGATCTTTTTTTGCGTCATACAGCTTTAAACCCCGGCTTTATGAAAAACTACAACAGGACAGTTCTGTTTCCGGTGGAAAATGCCGAAAGTTCTGCCTTGGCCTTCAGGCACAGGATCAATAAATTCCCGAGTGTGGTCATGTTCGATGAAGTCGGCAATATGATCTTTTCCCGATACGGCTCTATGCCCCAAAAGATACTTCTCGAAGAGATCAATAAGGTTAAGTTTTTCAGAAGAAGAAACGAAATAATAAAAGAAGGTGTTAACTGGGTGTACGACATTCAGGAGGCACTATCATTTTCAGAAAAGGACAATAAACCTGTCCTTGCTTACATCACCACTGATGTTTTTGGTACATTCAAACCGGAAAGTGAGTTCTTTGAAGACTATGAGATAATAAAAAAAGTAAATAATGGTTTTATCCCTCTCTTTGTAAGCAGAGAGACAAACAGGACGCTTTATGATAGATTCACTCCCGATTTTCTTCCTTCGATAGCAGTACTGGACAGGAACGGAGAGATTGTCTATGACTCTGTACTTCCGGGATACATAGATGCCTTGCACTCATTTCTTGATTACAGGGTAAATACAGATCTTCTCGTAAGCCTCGGTTCTGGCAAATTTTCAGAACTTTTGAATAAGATAGAGTTGAATAAAGCACTTGTTGACAATCTTATGGCCCTTTCCGCATCTCAAAGCTTAGTCAGAACTATAACCAACTTCCCTACAGTTTCTTGTGCATATTCCGATATAGGTGATCTTAACCTTCAGATAAGCCATTTCGGTAACGCTGTTTACTATCTTAATCTTTTGAAAAATAAAAACTTTGTCATAACCGACAGATATCTTAAACTTATAACCACCTCATCCCTGCTCTGGCATGATTTCTTCAGACTGGAAAATCTTTTAAAGAATTTGGCGGACAGCAGACGGACAAACAGGTTTTCCCAGTCGAAAATTTTTGCATGCCTTGCTGAGATATATCTTGCTGAGGACATGATACCTGAGGCTGTTGAGTATGCAGAAAAGGCCATCGCTGCTGACCCGGGAAGATTTGAGAACCACAATCTGATAGGTATTCTAAATTACAAAACTAATCTTAGGAAGGCGGAAGACTCATTCAGATCATCTCTTGTCATTGAACCGGACAATACTGTTGCGAATGCTTATCTTTACGAAATTACCGGAGAAAAAAGATACCTTACGGCCGCCAAAAGATCGTATCATTCAGGCAATACCGATTTTATTGGTTTAAGATATATCGACCGTTCGAACGAATACACTAATAGAGGTCTCCTTGATCTAATACATGCCGCCTTCAGAACAATGCTTATGATCTATCCCGAAAATAAATCTTTCAGGCTTGATTTTGTAAGGTTTCTTTCGGAAAGCGGCGAGGATCTTTCAACCGCTCTGGAAACAGTCAATGAACTTCTGCGCGAAGAACCTGAAAATGTGGAATATATGACCGCCGCTTCATGGGTACTGTACTCTCTGGGTGATTTTTCCGGAGCCGACAGGATGATAACCCGGGCTTTCGGTAACCTGTCTCCCGAAAATTACGAAGACAATCCGATGATGTTTTACTACCTCGGCATGATAAAATCATCTATCGGTGATGTCAGATCGGCAAAATACTTTTTTGAAAGACTCATAAATTTCACCGATAAAGATGGTATAGGATATCAAAAAATAGATTATTCAAGAAGGTTTATTCAAAGTGTACACTAAAATGAGGAATACAATATGAAGATCTTTACTATTTCGCTCGTTACCTCCTTCACTGTCTCCCTTATAGTATCAATCCTGGTATTAACGGGCGTGCTGAATATCAGAAAGGCTTTTCCTGATGATTACTTTAATACCGAGCCCGATGCCTCAGAAGTTGTAATGCCGAACCTTCTGAATCTTAAGATCGGTGATGCGGAAAAAGCAGCCAGGGACCTTGGGATAAGAATAACTACGGAAGACAGATTTGTTGAAGACACTTCTCCTGATGTTGTTGTCGATCAGTTCCCTCTGCCCGGATTCAGAATGAAACGGGGGGAAGCAGTAAAGCTTTTCATATCAAAAGCTGTTGAAGTAACTTTTGAGATGATTGAAGAAGATGATTATTTTGATGATTTTGTTATATCTCAGTCTATAATCATGCCCGATATTACAGGTTTGGTTTCTGTGACAGCTATAGATATACTAAACAGCTCGGGTGTTAAAAGGATCACAGAAAGAGAAGCTGAGGACGATTTTATTGATAAGGGCAAGGTCATCAGTTTTAATCCCCCTGCCGGATCAGAGATCAGCGAAGACACAGTCGTCGAGGTTATAATCAGCAAAGGACCTTCAATAAAATATTCAATCGTACCCAATCTCTACAATTCAAGTCTCAGTAATGCAAGAGCCCTGCTTGAAAAGAATAACCTTAAACTTGGTAGGGTCAATAATGTGATAGATGAAACTATGGGTTTCGACAGAGTTTTGGGGCAATCTGTAAAATGGGGTGAAAGAGTTAAAGAGGGTACTGTTATTGATATTGACCTTAATACTGAGCTTCAGGAGGAAAGAAGAGGCTGGTAGCAGTATTATTCTGAGTATATAATGAATCCGGTCAAATTATATATTATATTTATTCTCTCAATATTTCATATCCTTTCCGGAATAATTGTCATTGATTCTGAGCAAATAAAAAACATTCCGGCCAGGGATATTTATGATCTTCTTTCCCGGATTCCCAAAATACACGGTACCAGCTATGGACGAACCGGTCAGCCGCTGGGTTTTAAAAAGGCGGGTAGAAAGTCTGAAGAAATCTACATTTATATTGACGATATTTATTACGGCTCTTCCATCCATGACCTTTCAGGTATTTGCGTGGACAATATCGAGAAATTAGTAATAGAGTCAAATACTTTTGCACGAAGCGGTATATCACTGAAAATATACACCAGATCATATGACACCCGGATTCCCGTTTCAGAAATCTTATACAAAGACGCATTTTATAATTACAGGAACCTTTCATTCTCCATAGCACAAAGCATTAATCAGGAATCATCTTTCAGCTTTTCGGGCTCTATTCTTGATTTTATGGACAACAGAGACAGGGGAGATAATTACAGATTTCCTTATGAAAGACATATATACAGGATGCAAATGGAACTTCCTCCTTCTGTTTTTTCGGTAAAACCTCACATAGATGTCACATATTTTAGAGAAAACCGCTATCTTCTTGATTCAGACTCGTCATTATTTGAGCCGCGCAGGATCACCGGAACAGTTGCACTTATGAAACAGTTCGGAGACATGGCGGAAAACAAAACCGTATTTACAGCAAGCTCTCTTTCCGGCTTCAAAAACACGGAAAATCTGAATATCTATAATGAATTAATAACATATTTTAAATACGGCATTCTCAATTCAAGAGCCGGATTTTTTTCGACACAAAATCTTGACCGGTTCTTTGTCGTTACAGAATTTACAGATAAGGATAAATCCGGAATAAATATTTCGGCTCAGATCGGTCTTGATAACAACGGGGCCGATACAGGTTTATTCTTCGGTATCAATCGCGATCTATACAAGCAGACCGGGATATCTGCATCAGCAATATATTACCATGCTGATAACTCCACAAAAGAAAACCCCGACTTTACTGAAGGCAGTTTGGGGGTTTTTAAAAAATTTTCTCTCTCAGGTTCAGAAAACAAATCATCCCTGTCTTATGCAACCTTAAGATACGAACAGGGTTACAGACCTGTGAGGGATTATATATCTGCTTATCACTCATCCGGTTTTATGCAAAACAGATTACGGTTCAACTGGAGATATTTAACTTCGGCGTCCGGAAGAATAATTAATGAAGTTTATAGGCAAAATGTCACCGGTTTAGATTACAGCGACAGGTTCTTTAACGAAAAACTGAAACTCGATTTGTCAATAAATCACAGATATTCAAAGATTTTTTTGAATGATATACCGCAAACCGCTTCTAATTTGAGCTTTAATATCAGAGCAAGAATAGTAAATCTGGAATTTTTCTTCGGTTCTGACAATCTTTTAAAAGATAACTATACCATTAATAACAACAAAATTCATGTGAACAGACACTATATTCATCAGACAGTTGAAGGTTTCGATATGCGCGGGCATGACGAAATATGGGGTGTGAGATGGATATTTTTCCACTGATCGCTATTTTCTTACTACGGCTATCTTTCCGGTGATATTCTTTGACCTGTCATTCTTGCTGTAAGCTACGATTTGATATATTCCCGAACGGGCAGGATTGCCTCTATTATCTTTCCCGTCCCAACCGGATCTTATGTCGAACTCGTCTCTTCCTTCACCGCCTCTTATAAGGAAACCGCGCATATCATATATCCTGGCAAGTTCATAATTATTGCCGTCATCCGGAAAAATGAACCCCATAACTGAGACGCCGTCGTTTATAAAAGGGGAAGGCCTGGTGCCGATCTCTCCCTTTTTAAGATCATTTAATTTAAAAACTTTCCCATACTCCATAAAAACCAGACCGTTCTCAGAGGCAAAATAAGCCATACCTCTCTCATCGTCAATAGCTATATCAGTAATTATTTCGTCCGGCATATCGGTTTTTATGATCTTTCCCGGAACATTCTGTCCTTCCGAAAAATACCGGGGAACATAATGTCTCCATTCAGAATTATCTGCGGAAAGAACACTGACCCCCTTATCGGTTGCAAACCACTTCTCGTTCAGACTGTTAACTTCTACATCATATATAAAATTGCCGACCGGACCTGAGTTCAGTGTATTTACATTTGAGACCGAAAGCGACATCAAATTGGAAGGACTGATCTTAAGATCAATATACCTGATGCCGTTGTTTGTACCTATCCACAAGACATCATCTCTGTCCATTTTTAAAGATATCACACCGTCGTTCAAATCTATTCTTTTCAGTGCAAGTCCGTTTTCCGTTATCTGACCGACAGCCAGGCCCTGCCTTCTGCCGAACATCTGGCTTGAACTTCCCACCCATATTCTGTCACTTTCATCAATATAAACAGCATAAGCTTCTGCAAAAACCTGATTTCCGAAATCTTTGACACTCCCGTCAGGTGATATTCGAAATAGCGGAGGATCATTTTCACCATCCCAGTTCTTATAGCTGCTTATCCATATATTACCAAAACTGTCTTCCGCTATTCCCGGATGCACAGAATAAGGATAACTGCTGTTGCTCTGATCGACCGCACTCGATAATGAATAATTCCCGGTCTTATTATAATTCGAGCCGTCCCATACAAATTTATTGACGCCGTTAGACCATGACCCGGTATATACTGTTCCATCCGCAGCGGTGAAGATGTTTTTACCCAGATTCCTTTCCGCAGCGACATAAATATCTTCGATGAACTCTCTTTTTTCCAGATCATAATAAGAAAAATTCCTGGGCGTCATATAGAGTATCCTGTTTCTGCACGGTGTTATCGAAATTTTAGTAATTCCCCTGCCAAAAGGAAGGTTTGTAAAACCAAGTTGAGTTTCATTTCCGGTCGATGTCGCGAAAACGGACATTCCATTTTTGGAGGCTGTATAGATATTGTTTTCCGAAACCGTAAAACTAAAATTCTCCGCTTCAGTTTCGTCGATCCCGTAAACTACCTCATATTCTCCTTCAAAATCATCTGCACCGGAAAGTATCACAGATGCACCGACCTGCTCTGTATGAACATATATACGGCCGTTGCAGAATTCTCCTGAAAACAAAGACATGTCTGAAAATAGAGGTGTCTTGTAAGCTTCACCGTCGTTTATACCGTACAGACCGTTCGATGTGATCGCGAAAAGGGACATTCCGTTAACAACAAAATCCCTCACGACCGTTCCCGGATCAAATCCTGTAACATTCAGCCAGTTGCCCAGATAGTTTATATTCGGAAAATCTTCATCAACATACATTACTCCCGAAGAGGTGGATATATATATTTTTCCTGATGAAACAATGACGGCATAAACATTCCCCGTCATCATATTTGTGTCGGCTATCTCGTATTTATTAAAATTCGGGTTATATCGGTATCTCGTCAAAAGCCCCGATGTAGCTATATAGACATACCTGCCGGAAGAATGTATTGCATTAAGCTCATAAACCCCCGACTGTTCGATCTCATCAAGATAGTATGACCTTTGTTTTACAGGATCATAAACGGAGAAAGAGCAGTTTTTGTGACCAGCCCATATCATATCCCGGAAATCCTTTTCAATCCGTACTATACCGGTCCGGAACATACCTCTGCCAACACCCACCACCTCAGTGGAAAAGTTCCTGTCGAGAAAAACAAGACCGCCATCTGTAGCGAAAACAGTATTTTCGCCGATTATTGCTGTGTCATAGCCTGATCTGATTGGAGAGTAAACTACTGTATCTGATCCATAGATCATTCCCAATACGGACAAAATCAGAAAGTGTATATATTTTAACTTCATTTTTTTTCCTGTTTATTTAAAGTTTAATTATAACGGTTTCAATATAGTGCTTTTTTGCCTTAACTACTCTTATTTTTAATGATCCGATATCCAAAACTTCGCCCTGGTACGGTATCCTTTTAATTATTCCTGTTATATAACCGTTAGCCGTTTCACAATCATATTCAGGCATAAAGACGCTTCCGTCAGTAATACTCCCGATCATACTCATAAGTTCCTCAATATCTGCAGATCCGTCAACGATCAGAATTCTCTGGTCTTTCCGGTAAATGATCCCCCTGCCTGAATATCTGTTGCCATGAGGATCTTCCACTCTTCCCACAATAAGCTCAAGTATATCATGCATGGCGGCCAGTCCTACACAACCTCCGAACTCGTCAATTGCAATACAGACCGTTGCCTTTTCTTTTTTCAGAGTTTTAAAAAGCGACAGCACACTCGTGCTTTCCCTTACAAAAACAACGGGGCGGACAAGTTCATTTATTGTTTTTGTCTCACTGAGAAGATCTTTCACAAACACTATGCCTTTAATATCATCCAGGTCATTTTCATATATAACTATTCTTGAAAAAGATGTAAGCCTGAATATTTTCCTGAGTCTGTAAACAGGACTTCTGATATCAACAGCTACAATGTTTTTACGGTGAACCATTATCTCCCTGACTTTTTTATGCCCGAGAAGCAGTAGTTTTTTTATAAATAAGGCATCCGGAACAGCTACGGTATTTTCCTTTGCGGCTTTATCCACCATCACATCTATATCGCCTTTCGTTATCGCCGTCCAGCCTGCCGAGCCATGAGGTATTTTCATTGCCTTCATTATCGTCCGGCTCGCCGCCCCGACAGCTGCACTAAAAGGTTTCAGTATCGTTTTTGCCGCAACGAACGGGTAAAGCAGTTTTAGGCTGAGGTTATCTGAATATCTTCTGGCGTACATTTTGGGAATTATTTCGGCAAAAACGACGAGAAGAATTGTTATGTACAGCGTTAACTCTAAATGACCCGCCCTCCAGTTGTTTTCGGCAGCCAGGTATGTAAAAAAAGTTGCATAAGCCACATTTGCTATATTATTTCCTGTAAGTATCGGTATCAGATAATTATCGGGATTCTTAATCAGGGCTTTTGTTTTTTGCGCAGATCTTATGCCGGATTTACTCCATACCCTGATCTTTATCCTGTCGGCAACTGTATAGATTATCTCCGACATTGAAAAAAATGCTGATAACAAAAAAGCTGCAATAAGCAAAAATATCAGCACGGTTCGGCTCCGATGACTCCATTACTCCTGTCAAATATCTCCTCAATAAAAAAAGCTGCATAACCTTTGTTCAAAGATACAACGAAACTTGCGCCTCCGTTAAATTCTTCAGACACAGTAACAGCGGAATATTTACTCATTATGCTCATAACGAGATTCGTCATATCGTATGGGTACGAAAATTGTACGAGAGTCCTGATCTCAACTTCTTCGGTTTCCGCAATGTCAACAACAGCTTTCGAAGCATTTGTATAAGCCTTGATAAGTCCCCCTGTACCAAGGTTTGTGCCGCCGTAGTAACGGGTCACTACCAAAAGAACATTACTCAGTCCGGCTGATTCAAGAACAGTTAACATCGGCCGTCCTGCCGTCCCTGACGGCTCTCCGTCATCAGAAGAGCGCATAACGCAAAGATCACCGTATCCGACTGTATAAGCAAAACAATTGTGCGTTGCGTCATAGTATCTTTTACGTACTTCGTTAAGCCTATGCTCCGCATCCTCCCTGCTATTAACCCTGTAAAGCCGGCCTATGAACCTGGAACCCTTTATCTTATCGATCTCTTTTTGGCAATCCGATGCTATTGTTATATATGCTTCTTTCTGCATGTGGTAAATATAATTAACTTCTGAGTCAAAGTAAAGATATGAACTCTTTGAGAAGCATAACAAAATCCTCCTGCGAACTTTTTGAGGCTTCGAGAACCTCGATATGCGATAATACCCCATCCGTCATTCCGGCGGCCGGATTCGAAACTCTCGAAATGCACGAAACTTCCATTCCGAGTTCTTTCGCCCTGACGGTCTCAGGTACGGTGGACATTCCCACCGTATCGCCGCCGGCGAGTCTGAGGTACTCTATCTCGGCCTTCGTTTCGAACGAAGGACCTGTCATGTACGCGTAACACCCGCTTACAACGGAAAGACTCCTGTTCGCGCCGGCCCTTAAAAATATCCCGTTCAGTTTTTCCGAATAAGGATTTTTTAATCCCCCTTTGTATTTTTCCGAAAAAGGCGCGATATAGCAATCGAGCAGCACCATGGTTCCCGTTCCGAAAGAACGGTTTATGCCGCCTGCGGCATTGGTAAGAATCAGGTTTTTTACTCCGGCGGCATACAGAAGATCAACGGGAAATACAACCTCCCCGCAGGTGTAGCCCTCATAATAATGCACTCTCCCTGCCATTATAAGGATATTCCTGCCGTTAAACACACCTGTACTGATCTTGCCCTTATGTCCCGTGACAGTTGATCTCGGATATCCGGGAATATCGGATGTTTCGACCTGCTTTAAACCCTCCATGTCCTCTTCAATAAATGACAATCCGCTTCCAAGAATTATCGCAACATCTATTTCTTCCGTATCCAGATTTGATCTAAGGTACTCTAAAGCTTTTTCAGTCCGCATTCAGCCTCTCTTTTTTTTACCTAATATAACAAGTTTCAGGATCAATGTAAACTGTTTAAAAAATAATTTAACTTAACGCATTAAAATCCTTATATTACCGTTTCAATAAACGGATAAAGGCCGGCTATGAACTCAGAAACACTCAGAAATAAAAAATCTTTGCGGAAAAAGATCAGAGAACTCAAAAAAAACATTTCGGCTGAACAGAGAAGCTTGAAATCTGAAACGGCAATGAAACAACTCGAAGACGATCAGGTTTTTATAGATGCGAAAACGATTTTTATTTTCTGGTCTATGGACGATGAAATTGACACACGGGATTTTATTATAAAATGGTCCGGAAAAAAAAGATTCATACTGCCCTCCATAAACGGCGATGAGCTATATTTAAAAGAGTTCTCCGGAGTTCAGAAACTGGTTTCAGGCGATATTTATTCAATACCCGAACCCGAAGGAAAACCCTTTACGGATCATGAAGCTGTCGAACTGGCCGTAATACCGGGGATCGCCTTTGATAAAGAAAACAACCGTATGGGTAGAGGGAGGGGGTATTATGACAGGATCCTGCACAGGATGAAAGGTAAGGCAAAACTTATAGGCATCTGCTATGATTTTCAGATAGTTGACAAAGTTCCCACTGAACCGCATGATGTGGAAATGGACGCTGTTTTATACGGATAAAAACTTTCTCTTGAATTATCCGCAATAAATTTATATATTCCCAAAAACCTTATTTTCCGGAGGTCTTATGATAAATATCGCGTTATGCGGCGGGTACGGGAAGATGGGAAGAACTATTTCTGAAATGTGTGAAGGTTCCGACCGTTTCAATGTCTCATATGTAATAGAAACGCCAGAAAAATGTATTCTTACCGATTTGGGTATAGGATTAAGGCTTAATGATGTTATAGATCATGACGATATTGATGTTGTCGTTGATTTTACATCAAAAAGATCGTCCATTGAGCATCTCAAGATCAGTATCGAAAACAACAAACCTTTTCTGACGGGTACTACCGGATTTGATGAAAAAGATATGGCTGAAATTAAAGCTGTGTCTGAAAAAGGAAAAGTGTTCTATTCGCCTAATTTTTCACTTGGAATATTTATTCTCGGAAAAATGCTGAAATGCGTTTCTGAACACATTAGAGATGATTATGACATTGAGCTTCTTGAAATGCACCATAACCAGAAAGCAGATGCGCCAAGCGGCACTGCGTTGAAGCTTCGCGATATTTTACTGTCCAACAATCCTGATTATGAAGTCATATATGGAAGAAAGGGTATTTACGAACCGAGGAAAAGAGATGAGATCGCAATTCACACACTGAGAGGAGGTGATGTGGTCGGAGATCATAAGATCATTTTTGCCGGAAACGGAGAAAGACTTGAACTTAGCCATAAAGCAAGTTCGAGAAAAACATTCGGCTCCGGTGTTTTAAGGGCAATTGATTTTCTTCTCGAACAGAAACAGAACGGACTTTACCTCATGGAGGATCTGTTTAAAATATGAAACGATGCACAATATATGTTATCCTTTTTGCTTTGATATCCTGCACTGTCAATATACCGGATATTAAGATCACCGGTGAAAAGACCGCTCTTGAAAATCAGGTAATGGGTGAGTATGCAAAAATTTCTGAAGATGCATGGATGATCGCGTCTGAAAGAAGCGCAGACGGAATTAGAATCACCGCTGACCGCAGGGATGTGGTTGAAGCAGTAAGAGATAGAGAATTTTATAGAGACGATGTAAACGAACTTAAGATCATGGGCATTTTAGGCGAGTTAAGAAACGGTCTTTTGGGAATTGTCGACACCGGCCGTCTGGACAGACTTGACGATACGGCAAAAAAAAATGCTTTAATGGTCATAGAAAAGGAAAACCGGTCAAGAACTCTGATCATGCAGAGAATAATTGAGACTGATGTGAAGTTCAACTCACAGCCGGATGTGGTTTATGAATCGTTTTTTAATATGAACCTTGCAGATTCGCCGCCGAGAACATTCTACAAAAATCATAGAGGCGACTGGACAAGAAAATAGATTACTTTTTGTTGTAGTACTCGATTATTTTTTTTCCGCGCCTGTAAAAATAAGTCGAGCGGAAAAGTTTTGACTGGACAGAATCCATGTTCGCGTTGAGATAACTTTTTATTTCATCGTAGAGAACGATAAATTTTTCGAGTTTCTTTTTCGGCACATTCACCATAAGTGCAAATTCCATAAAAGGTATAATGGTGTACACATTTATCATAACATAGCCGGAGATATGCAGCTTTCTGGAGTATTCATATATCTGATCGAACTGCGAGTGGTCTCTTGAGAGCATGAATTTAGTGACCAGATAAGACAGATAATCTCCGGTACACTCCGGATTATAGAACCGTTTATGAACTTCTCCGATAACTTTTTCCGGAGGCGGCATTTTTTTATGCTGCTTTACATAATGAAGAAGCATCATCGGTGTTTCAAGTTCCATTTTACCAGACAGTATTCCGGCAACACTTTCGGGTGACCATCTGTAGCATATATTATGCTCATAATATCTTTCAATGGAGTTTTTCATTTCTTTATATGTTTCTTCCGATATTATGACCGAACGCATGTTTTGAAGATCTGTTTCCACCTCCTCTTTCGAGAATACTTCCGGATAGTATTTTGATATTCTGTCAAAATGTCTGAAAATATCGGCTTCAGGTATGGCATTAAAATAACTGTATGCTTTCCTTATAGCCTGTTTTGCATTTTTAAAATCACCTTTTCTGTGAAGAAGGATGAATTCATTGGTGAGGTTCAGTATGTAATCACCTATTTCGTTGCTTTCTTTCGCATGTCTTCTTGTTTCCTGAATAAGAGTTATCACCTCTCCTATGGGATAATAAAGATTGGCTTTGACTGTGGCAATGTCACCAATATCCTCGCTGTTCAACTCTTTCCTGAGCTTTTGTTTAAGGTCTGCTTTTTTCTGATCCCAGTATAAAGCTTTTTCGTATTCTCCCCTGTAAAAATAATAAGTTGAAAGCGTCGTGAACATAGTGAACATTTTTTCAGTGTCCTTATTTCTGTAAGCTACATCAAGACCATAACTCAGCCTTTCGCTGTAATCTCCCTTTAAAAGATCTTTTTCGTATAAAAAAGCTATTGTTTTGAGAAGATAAAAATATGTATCATTATAAAGCCGGGTTCTTATATGCTCCGAAATATAAGACGAAATAAGACTCTCGTACTCACCCTTCCATTCTATCACCTCATGAACAATCTTGACCGTGTTAAGCAGATTAGGGAACTCAAAAGACATGTTCTTCTCTTTTGCAAACCTCCGTTCAAGCAAACTGATGATTTTTACTCCGTGTTCGTAATACTTGCCTGTCTTAAGAAGTTTTTCAATAAAATCTATCAGGTATTTTGCTGTCTCCCTGATGTCAAGTGCTTTGTCAAGATACTCCATCGAGCTCTCAACAAAACTATAGGCATCAAAATCATAATCATCCTGAGGATAAATTATCATTTTAAGTCTTATATAGCTGATCACATTAGAAATATCCCTGCCCGGCTTGCGGTAAACTCTGTTAAGACTTTCTGTGATCTTGATTGCTTTTTTAATATCTTTTTTCATTAGATACATTGCATAATTTACTCTTAATCTGAACTTAAGCTCCGGTTCGGTAACAATTTTAATGGAATTCAAGAGGAGATAGTATAAATTATCATTTGAGTCGAACTTTATCAGCTTATCGATTATCGAACCTATATTCCCAAGGCTCTTTGCCCGGTTATTCCTTACATCCCTGAGAAGCATTGCAGCATATTTTGTGAATTTATCTTTATCATCATGCCCCAGTCCGGTAAGTTTTGAGTATATATCAAGATGCTCTGGAACATCTGTTATTCTGAAAACATAGTCTTTTACATCGCTCTTTATCGCTTTATAGAGCCCCTCATACCCCGTTATAAGCTCTTTGAAAGCCAGCGATTCAAGTGTTTTTTTCAAATCGTATTCTGCTATCTGCGCCAGTTGTTTTATTTCGACGAAGTTAAGTTTTGTAAAAGAAGAGCAAAGTATCTTTAGAACATAAATCTCATTCGGGTCAAGATTTTCGATAGTGCTTTTCACAGATCTTGTAAATGTCGATTCAAGAATTTCATTATATTTTTTTCTATTCCTAAACATCAGTATTCCCGAAACATAAGCGAGAACACCGCCCTGAAAGAACTGGTCGAAAAACACCATGAGTTTTTTAAAATTTCCGGCAGAATGATCATAGAGTTTTCTGGAGAAATCAGACGGGAGGCTTCCGATACTTCCGAGCATATAATCAACGCACTGTTCGACCTGATGAGGAGAAAGAGGAGGCATATTTATTTTATGTATGTCCGGATCAAATTCCATAAGTTTGCAGCTGTTTTCCACATCGGCACTCATTTTATCCGATGCTACAGATACCAATATAAATGTATTCCCTTCGTTCTTATTGATGTTTATAAGCCTGTTGACGAATTTCAAAGATTCACGGTCGTATCTTTCGTAATTATCAAAAATCAGAGAAAGTCTCTTCTCTGAAATTTTTGAACATTTGAACATAAAATCAATGATCCCGTCAAAAACATATGAATAATCCTGCTCATTTTCGGTTATATCAGTAATTATCCTGTCGAGATTATAGAAATCATTTTCTATATCGGCATCATATCTGTAAAGATTGTAAACCTTTCTTACTATCAGCTTTCCTATAAAAAAATCTTCACTCGTATTATCATTAAGATACATTTTTAAAATTTTATGAAGATCGAGACTTGATTCAAAGACCAGCTGGCTTATTAACTTTGTTTTCCCGCAGCCTGACTTTCCGGTAAGAATAACGGTTCTTCCAGAGTTTTTCGTGATCGTACTCTCATTCAGTTCCTTTATATGCCGGTAGATATCATCCCTAAGAATGAATTTCGTATTGTTCATAAAGGATGTTATGTGCTGAACTGAAGGAACTTTAAATTGCGTATTAAATATCTTGTTGAGAGATATTATAGCTTCAATTGCAGAAGATATTCTTGTACCGGGGTTTTTCTCGGTAAGTTGGGATATGAACGATCTGACCTTTTTTTCCCTGAAGGTTGAGAGCATTTCCATATTGTTTTCATGTTCACGGTTGACCGCTTCAATAATACTTCCTTTTCCCGCGGATGACTTTAGATCCTTAATACCTTTATTTACATGGATCAGGGTGATACCAAGTGAATAGAGATCGATCTTTGCGCTTATCTTGGTAGGGTCAAGAAAAAATTCAGGTGCAATATACGATATCGTGCCTTTTGCGCTCAAATCCTGCTTATTCTGCTTTTTTACTTCCGAGAGACCGAAATCCAGGATCTTGACCAAAGGATTGCTGCTGCCGATATCTGTAACAAATATGTTTTCCGGTTTGATATCAAAATGTATAATGCCGTTGGAATGAAGGTAGTTAAGCCCGTCCAGTATCTGATAAACGACATTGGGAAATTTAAGACTGGTCTGGCCGGAAGCGACGAAATCTCTGAGATCAACGCCCTCAAGGTAATCCATGGTGTAGAAGTATCTTTTCAGTTTTTTATCGTAACCAAAATCGTGTACGCCGATTATATTTTTGTGATGAAGCGATTTAATTATAGAAAACTCTTCCTTTACCGAATCAATTACATCTTCGAATCTGACATTGTCATTTTCAGGAATGCTGATTAGTTTCAAGGCCATATCCATCTTTTTTACCTGAGTCTTTACATGGTAGATAACGCCCTGCGCCCCGGTGCCCAAAAGTTTTTGTACCGTATAAACAGAATCTATTACATAACCTTTTTCCAACAAACCTTTATCCTTATTCAGGTTTTACCGCTAACGGTTGGAATTATAACGCGATCACTTACCTTTCGATGTGTCCTGCGTCACAAATAACACCGCGATAACATTTATACTATTTCATTGAAATATAGTTTAAAATAATGCCTCAAACAAGGAAAAAAGGCCCGCAGCGTATGCGGGCCTTTGAACCTTATTAAACATCTATTTTACTCGGTAAGGCCGAGTTTCTGAAGACGGGATTCTATCCCTTTCTGTTTTCTTCCGAAAATTTCGGTAAGATCCTCAACCGTTTTGCCGGCCTTGAAAAGAAATTCGAGTTTTTCCTCATCTTCCGGAGTCCATCTTTTCCCCGAATTGGGAAAAGGTCTTTCTTCATCAGGAACAGATGCGGTTTCGTGTTCCTGACTCATAGAAACAAGGTCGTCGCCCTGCGCTTCTTCACTCCCGGAATTCTTTATGCGGGAAAGGGCTTTGTTGAGAACCCTGGAAAGCTTGAACAGATCATTCTGAAAAAGCATTATCCTGTTTTTCTGGTATTCGTTCTCGCCGACTTTCCTGCTTTCGGTGATCTTGACATACTTCGAGTTGTTTTTTGCCTCGAGCATGTTGATGAAGTAAGTTCTGCTGCCTGTTGTGAAATTGGCGCTGTAAACTTCCGGGTTCATTGTCTGTGTGTTTTCCATGGTTTTTCTCCTTTTGTTTTTTTACCATTTGGACTTTCAACGGTATTATAACAAAAGCAAAGGGTCAAATAGTGAGCCCAAAAGAAAAAAGATGAATTTTATATAATATTTTTTCTGTATTTTCTATACAGAACACAAAGATCGGAAAACTTTTTTTTCAGATCAAGAAATTTTTTGCTTACTTTATCATAATTTCCGAATTCTATTTCTTTTTCAACAGATGACATTAAAGAAAGCCTCAGTGTGTCGTCTTTTGCGATCCTGTTTGTCAGATCCTGAACGGCAGCCCAGTTTTTCCTGTCGAGGTCATTTTCCTTTTCGGGATATCGAAACATTGCCGCTATATCTGATTTTATATAAATAAACTCCTTTTCGGTTATCTCGATCAGCCACTTTTTAAGACAGCTCAAATAATAGGAATTGAGTATCTCTTCTGTGAACGGTGTATTTTTGTAGATACCCGGCTTTTTTTTGAGTATTCCGATAATTTCCCATACAGTTGCGGGCGTTTTTCCGAATAATTTTTCTCTTTCTTCGGAGCTGTAACTGTCAAAAACATTTTCTTCTGACACATACTGTCTGTCTTTGTGAAGATATTGCGCTTTTTCTCCGCGCTTTTTCAGTATCTCCTTATGAAGATCGGCACAAGACTTTCCTGAAGAAAATTCCATGCCTTCCAGCATTGCGGTGTAAAAAGAAGCAACTGCCAGATAAGTGTTCGTGTGCGGGTTGGGAGCTCTGATTTCGAAACGGACAGACAGCGGGTTGTCCGACCTGACCAGTCCGGCAAGAACGGTTCTGTTCCTAGAAGGAGAAGCGGGATCAAGTCCCAGCGAGGCCACGACGCTTACAGGCGCTTCAAAACCCGGCTGAAGTCTTTTTATGGCCGAATGGGAGTTCGTCACGAACGGATTCACGCTTTCCCAGTTCCTGAGAAGGCCCATCAAAGCGCCGTACCCGTAGGCCGAGAGAAAATACTTGTTGCCGTCGGGAGCGAACAGATTTATCCTGCGCCCGTTCTTTAATACAATGCCTATGCCCACATGTATATGCTCTCCCGAACCCGCGACCCCGTCAACAGGTTTCGCTACGAAGATAGCCTCGAGGCCGTTCTTGCGGAAGATCTCCTTTATCACATATCTTGCGAACATCTCGTTATCGGAAGCCTGAAGCGGATCGGAATACTTCCAGTCTATCTCGAGCTGTTCCATAACATCATA
>SLFX01000156.1 GCA_007124045.1 Candidatus Delongbacteria bacterium
AACGAGTACGAGAGCCATTAATGGAACACTCCACAATCTGTGCCCAAGCACTTTTAAGTCAGCCAGAATCAGATTTTTCATTTTACTTTCCTCCATCGCTTTTACTTATTCTGCATATAGACCATCATCTGCTCGAGTGTCGGTTTTTCGACAACGATCTCGAACTGAGTGAATGCTGCCTGCTTTTCAGCGTTGCACAGTGCCTCGAATCCGTATCTGTTCTCCTTTATGCCGAGCAATTCGCTTCTGATCTCATCGGTGAGGATGCCGGAGTCGCCTTTGACTATTTTATAGTTTTCCAAAAGGACATCTTTCTGGTCGGAGAAAACTATGCGCCCGTTATTGATGAATGTGATGTAGTCGGCGATCTTTTCTAAATCGGAAGTTATGTGCGTTGAGAAAAGGACAGATTTGTTCTCGTCCTGGATCTCTTCGCGCAGGATGTCCATTAGTTTGTCGCGGAAGACGGGGTCAAGCCCTGATGTCGGTTCGTCGAGGATCAGAAGTTCGGCATTGTGTGAAAGCGCCACAGCAAGCGAGAATTTCATTTTGGTGCCTTTTGAGAGATCTCTGATCTTTTTATTCGGGAGGAGGCCGAAGACAGAGCAGTATTCATCGAATTTCTCATCATCCCACCTGCTGTAGAACGGCGCGATTATCTCTTTCATTTTCTTTATGGTCAGATGCTCATAGAAATAGCTTTCCTCATATACAAAACCGATCCTGTCCTTTATCGCCACTTCATCTTTTGAGTTATCCATGCCGAAAATTTTAATATCGCCGGAATCTTTCTTCAATAAATTCATGATCAGCCTGATGGTGGTCGTTTTGCCTGCCCCGTTCGGACCGATAAACCCCATGATATAGCCTTTTTCCAAACCAAAACTGATATTGTCGAGCTTAAAACCTTCGAATTCTTTCGTTACACCGTTAATTTCGATTATCTTATTCATTATAATACCTCCTCATATAGCGCGTCGAGCATTTCTCTCAGCTCACTTTTCTTTAATCCGAGCATTTTGGCCTCATCCACCGCTTCCGACAGCCTGTTTTCGATAATTTTGAGCTTCTGTTCTTTGATGAATTCCTTATTCTGATGAGCCACGAAAGTCCCTTTCCCGCCGACAGTTTCCAGAAAGCCTTCGCGCTCGAGGTCTTCATAACTGCGCTTGGTGGTGATCACGCTGATCCTGAGGTCTTTCGCGAGGTTCCTTATGGAAGGCAGTGCGTCTCCCTCTTTCAGTTCGCCTGTGATCATCATACCCCTCAATTGGTCGGATATCTGCTTGTAGATCGGGTCGGGTGATGAGTTTCTGATTATTATTTTCATTTTGAGCTCCGTGCATTTTGTTTATACTGTACATAGCGTGCATATACAATTTAACAAATAAAAATTGCGTTGTCAAGCGATATTTTGATGGAATAAAAGCTAGTAGATAATGTTTCTTATTTGATCAACTCAAAATACTCCGATATCGAAGCTTTCTTGTCAAAAGTGAGCACCTTGTCGCAGCCGCACTCAATCGAAACTATCCCTATTAAAAGATCTGCGAGATCCGTGTTTACTTTTCTTGCTGTCACGGCTAATTTCTGTATAGCGCTATGCTGTTCGAACTCCAGTATAGGAAGGAGAAGGATGTCTGAAATGGCTTCAATGATCTTATCTCTCGGAATTTCGTAGGCAGATTCCAAAACCCAAATGGTCTCAAGAATAACTGCGACAGGTATATAGAGCCTCGTATTTTCTTTTTCTGCAGAAGTGAAGACATTAAATACTTTTTGTGCCTGTACAGGATCGTCTCCGGTAAGAAAACGCACAAGTACATTTGTATCAAGCGCATTCATCAGTTCTTCTCCCTAAATCTTGATCTGACGGCCTCGTTCATCTCTTCAACGCTGACAGTTCTTTTAACATTTTCCCGCAGTTTACTGAAAACTTCAGATACCTTTTTGGTTACAGGCCTCATTACCGCTTCTCCGTCTCTGATAATTACAATCTCGATCACATCGCCTGTATTCAAATGAAGATCATCCCTTACTTTTTTCGGGATCGTGACCTGTCCTTTGGTAGTTATAGTAGCTGTTGGCATTTTTCTCTTCCTTACTAAAGTTTTAATTCCTTACTTTAATATAAGGTTTTATTAGTGAAAAGTCAAGAAGGTTCTGACTAACAAGTGAAATGTCTAAATTTGTGTAAATTTGGAAAGTTCAGGTGTTTTAATAAGCTTATGTCCATTAGAGCGAAATTTTAATATTTTTTTAACAGCCATTTCCACGCAGAATAAATATTTATTTTTAGACCGTCAATTACTTCGACGCCTTCGTTATCAACAGTAATGACTGAAAGATTGTCAGTTTTTAAAAATTGAGCCGACTTAACTAAAGCCCTGAATTCGCGGTTCTTAACTTCGGATTTATCAAGGCTGTAACAAGCCTGTAATAATCCTTCGATCCTACCTTTTTTGCTGATCACGAAATCTACTTCATGCTCTTCTCTTGTTTTATAATAATTTATTGCATATCCTCTCCGCTTCAATTCAAGATAGATCAGATTCTCAAAAGCTCTTGTATCATCTATACTCTCAGCATAAGAAACAGCTCTTGCCAAAGCCCAATCCGCACAGTAGATTTTTTTATAATTCTTCGAACGGACTTTTTCAGAAGCGGAATAGATCTCTACGGGAAATATCATGTAGGCATCGGAAAGATATGCCAGAAACTTATACAGAGTGTCTTTACCGAAAGAAAGACCGGCATTTTGAATGTTTTCCGAAAGTTTGTTTACTGTCATAGGACAGGCGATCCTTGCCACAAGAGAATCAGCAAAAAATCGTAAAAGCTGAACATTGATGTTATCTTCTGGATGAGATTCAATAATATCTCTTAATATCATTGTATCCCAATAAGTCCGTAGCATTTCAGAATGTCTGTTTTCAGGAATATCAAATAAACCCGGAAATCCGCCCTGCTCAATGTATTTTTTAATATTATTTAATAAAAGATCGCACTCCTTAGTAGTTTTCATATTTTCTTTAATCTTATAATGCCTGAGAAATTCCCCGAAAGAAAATGGCGATAGCTCGTAAGGAAACAATTTACCTCTTAAGGCAGATGCGTATTCTCCTCTCTGTAAAGTAGCTGTTGAACCTGTAATGATCACTTTGTGAAATTTTGATTCGATAAGATATAAAATATAGTCTTCCCACCCCTTGATCCTGTGTATTTCGTCAAAAATAAAATACACTTCTTCGGAATTCCTCTTTTCAGGGAAAAGCGCGTAGTAGGCAGAGTCTATCAGATGCAATTCCGTTGAAGGAATGCTGATCAGCCTGTGATCATTAAACTGTATCCTGCAGATGTTTTCTCGCAATCCTTTAGAAGCTAGTTCTTCTGCCAGCTGGTGAGTTCTAAAAGTCTTACCGCATCTTCTCACTCCGGTAATTCCCGCTGCCATATAGGGAATAAAGTCAATTTTGAGGTACCTGGGAGTTATGTCTTCTACATATTTTGTCTGGTAATCGAGAATTATTTTCTGAATTGATTCTTTATCCATAATACGCTCTCCGTTATTTATTTCCTTACACAAAGGACAATATAATGATTTTTTTTCCTTTTGACAAGGACAATTTAACATGTAGTTCATGACATTGACACCGGCTGAATTGTAAATCCCGCCATATAGACAGGATTTATTACCTTTCTTTAACCGGGGCTATCTTTCTGTCACCTGATACTGAAATACTTTCATTTTTGAATCAATACCCCCTAAACTCACAACATACTGTCCGCCACGATCTTGATCCCGATCATGATCAGGATGATCCCGCCGACAAGTTCGGCGCTCCGGCCCAGCTTTCTGCCGGCGCGCTTACCGATGTTTACACCGACTAGAGACACTATAAATGTGGTGCAGGCGATGAAAAGTGCAGGAAACAGGATGTGTTCGCCGAGGATCTGTATGCTTAAGCCGGCAGCAAGAGCGTCAATGCTTGTGGCCACGGCCATTACGAAGAGCGGACGCAGGTCGAAATAGCAGAAAGTTCTGCAGTCTTCGGGCTTTCTGCTTTCTATTATCATCTTAACTCCGATAAATGAAAGGAGAACCATAGCTACCCAGTGGTTAAAATCTTTAATGTATGAAATGAACAGAAAGCCCGAAAACCAGCCGATCGCGGGCATTACTCCCTGAAAAACACCGAAGAAAGCCGACATCTTCAGCTTGTCGCCTGTCCTGACAGCCGGCGAACAGATGCCCGCCGCGATCGAGACGGCGAACGCGTCCGCCGAGAGCGCAAGGCCGATAAGAAATATTTCTACAATACTCATTTCAGCCTCAAAAAATTCTTCACATAATTGTATGGTTCCGAAATATTAAAGAACCTGTAGCTGTACATAAGCGAGATGTTGTAACCGAACTGATCCTGTATAGAATCATATTCATATCCTGCTGAAGTCATGATATAATTGTTGATTACATAATCCACGCTCAGCCTGTTGCGGTAACCGTATCGGCGTTCGGCGATCTCAATATACTGTTCTGTCCCGATGTATCTTGTATTCCATGTGAACGCTACATTATCCGTAACGAATTTAGATATAAAAAATTCGCTCCCGAGAAAGTAGTCTGCATAATGCTCGGGAATATCCAGAATACCGAGTTCTCTCTGTATAAAATTCCTGCTGATACTGGGTCTTATCAAAACAGTTGCCCCGAGCATTCTTCCCAGAGCATACTCAATAGGGGATATAAACGGACTGAAAAATCTGGCATCAAAAGCTTCATTGAACATTTCCATTACCGTGGCTCTTGTATCTAAACCGGTAATATTTTCCTCTCTCTCCATCCATAAATTACCGTATTCATCCGTAAGAATTATTGAAAAATCACTTATTCTGGCACCATCACTGTCAGTTATGACTCCATCGTCCGAAGTAACAACCCTGATAAAAACATTCTCGTAACCTGAATATCCTAGTGAGTCAGCCTTTGTTTTAACAGTAGTTCGACCTACCGCTCTAAGATACGGATCTGCAAATCCTCTTGCATTTTTTCTGCCGTCAAATGTTATTGAAGCGTCATTGACACGGAATGTGAACGCGGAGAAATTACATGTTCCGTTCCTTCCCCTTAAAGTACCGGACAGGTCAAGCGCACCCGGATCACTTAACAGACCTTTTAACCTTAGTCCTCTCCTGTCGGAAATTATGTTGATCATAACATTATTAAGATCATCGTCAATCCTTGTGAAAGATTTTCTTATTCTTTCCCAAACAGTTTTCGCTTCAATATCAATATTATAAAAATACGAATTACCCGAACCGGGAATGAACTCCACATCAACTTTGATATTTTTAAGTATTTCTGGGGTGTCCCGATCCGCTCTTCTTAATTTTTCTGCCATTCCGGTTTCTATAAGCGGAAATGTAATCTTGGAATTCTTTACAAGAATGGTACCGGAACCTGTAATATTTCCGTTACTTCTGAATATTCTGAAGTATTCATCATTGAAACCGCCGGGAACGAAATTTCCGTAATCTCTTTCGAGCATCATTCCGGGAACACTGTAATCAAATCCTGCATCAGTTGAACTGAGCATTAAATGACCTATATTGATATCCCCCGGCAGAATTATACTTTCGTGATTTTTATCTTCAAAAGAATTGCCGAGACTTATCAAACCGTTGGTGGCACGGGAACGCATATTGAAACCTTCGATTATAAGCCTGGAATCCGACCCCATACTCATTTTAGACCTTATCCTGTCGAATCCTCCCTTCAGGCCTTCCATCCTGAATCCCCCGTCTATAACATACAGTTCAAGGTCCCTTATTCTAGGAGATCTGTACGAACCTCCGAGGGTAAATTTTCCTTCAATTGCAGAATATGCCCTTGATATGAGGTGTGTTCTCTGCTGTAAAAAATTCAACAAATCACCATAAAAAATACCTGTAACGAAAATTCCGGAATCATCGTAAGGCAGAAAACCTTCCGCATCTACATTCAAAGTTCGCCCGGCATCCAGAAAAAATCTTCTGACCAGCACACCGGAGCTGTCCAGTTCTGCGGTTGAAAGCTCTGCAGATCTTATCTCATGTCCGTTAACAGACCCTTTCCTGAAAGCTATTTCGCTGTTCTTGAGTCTCAAATTCCTTAAGCTGCCGGTAAGTTCCATACCATAATCGATATCTCCGGTAAAAACAAACCTCTCAAAGAACGGGTTCAGTATTTCTGCGGGAATTACCCCCGATGCTACGGCTTCAATACTTCCGTCTCTTTTTATGAATCCGGAAGAAGTTATAATATTGTTCAGCCCTCTGTACACTTTAAGGTTTTTTATGTCTATTCCGCTTGCAGATATTATTCCTTTAGCTTCACCGTGAGCCTCGAGGCTTTTTCCTGAAGATGACCTGTATTTTAAAATATTCTCGTTCAGGAAAATATCTGTACTGTAATTACCTGCAGTACCTCTGAATTTTAAAGACAGATCTGTTCTTGTAGAAAGTCCCGGAACCGCAAAATATCTTCCGAGATCCACATTCCACGCATCCAAATCGCCGTAGATCGCTGAAGTATGAAGGTTGACAGCAACTTCGCCTTTTATCATTCCGTAATCAAAATATATATCCGAAACATAAACAAGACGCCCTGACCGCCTTACTCTGAAATTCATAGGTTTAGTTACGGATGAAGTACTTCCCGGTGCCCAGTTCACAAATGATTCGAGAACAGGTCGTTTAAGATCAAATTTTGCGTCCATTCTTCCGTAGAACAGTGAGGAAGGGTCGGCGGAACCGCCGGTGACATGAACCTCTTCCGTATCTCCTCTGAGTTCAAAACCTATACTTTGATCATTTAAGGGAAAATCTCCGTAAATAATTGAATATAAAGCCGAAAGATCGTCACCGGATACGATGTAATTGCCGTTTTTCATTGAGTAAGCCGCCTGTGAGATCAAATGACCGTCAGGAGATACCAAACTGCCTTCCGCTCCGCCGTTTTCTGAAAAAATGCTAAACGACCATTTCGGTTTTAACTCCGGACCATGCTCAAAGGCCTGTATTTTTGCATCGACCGACGGATAATTTTTGCCGCCGCCTTTTAGTCTTCCTGATAAAAGAATAGAATTGTTGTAAAGATTTTCTGTCGTGAAGATACCTGTCTGCCGGAATGGAGCTCCGCTCCCTTTAATGTTCAGGTCATAATTAAAAAACTCTTTCCCTCCGAAATTATCAATAATTCCTTCTGCATTCATAGATGTTCCAAAAACAATTCCCGAAAGATTCCTTAATCTGACCTCCCCCGGTCTATATGTGCCCGAAGAGACAATATCCTGTATAATAACACCCGTATGCTCCAAAGCTCCTATACTGATATTGAAGTCTGCCGACGGCTTCTGAAGATCACCGTAAACATGCAGTTCCAATGAATTATTATCACTTATTCTGGGTATATGGTGTGATAAATGATCAAACCCCGAAACTTTTACAGCGTGCTCCAGAGAAGAATCAGAGATGTTTTTAATATCGAAGAACAAATCACCGTTCGGAGCCAGATTTCCGAAAAACATCCCCCTTCCTTTAAACGGAATTCCGTTTATATTACCTTGAACCTGTTCAAGAGTAGTTAAGCCGTTCAAAAATGATATACTGAAACTTGTGTCATCAAAAAAAATTCTGTTCCTTACCGATGCTTCCATATCTCTTACATCAAGATCCCCGTAAAGATTAAACTCTTTTTTTTCACCCCCCACAATTCTAAGCCCCGCACTTCCCCTGTACTCTTGAGCGGATATGCGGTTTCCTCCGAACGGGAAACGGAAATTTACCGGTCTTCCGCCGATCACATCAAGACTGAATTCGGCACTACTGTCAATAAGAGACAGTTCACCTTTCAAAGTAATATTATCAGTGTCCGAATTGAGAAGCCTGCCCTTCATATCTATTGATATGATACCATAACTGTCGTAAGTTGCAAAACCGTTCATATCTCTGACAAGATGAAGACCGAGATCAGATATATATATAATATCCAGATCCTCTATGGTGACATCATCAGTGATACCGGTGTTTTTCAGAAATGAAATCAGTCTCTCGAATTCATCAAACTTAAATTCCCATTTGTCTTCAGAAGACGGTCTTGTTTCCGGATCGACCACTATTCTGCAGCCTTTTATCCGTACAGACACCAGTTTGAAAGCGGGTTTGCGTGATCTGAATATTTCAGTAATCACTTCAAAAAGTGAGTATTCCGCATAAAAATCTGTGATACCGACTTTTGCATTTTCCTTCTCATAAACTATGTCGATAGCCCTCACAGTGCCCGGTCCGAGATGTATATCCCCGATGCTCAGCACATCTGCACCCATGGCAGGACCGACATGTTCAATAATGCTTTTCTTTATTACGGGTGAAATGACCGCCTTTCTGATCAGGTTATACATCGCGGCCAGTATTATTACCGACAGAACCGAGTAGTAGAATATCCTGCTTAGTACTTTCACATGAACACTTTTTACGATCCGCTTCTTAATTTTTCGGCTTTATCCTCAAGTATAAGAGCATCTAATATCTCATCAATATTCCCGGCCATGATCGAATCAAGTTTATACAGGGTCAGTCCAATCCTGTGATCGGTCATTCTTCCCTGAGGAAAATTGTATGTTCTGATCTTTGCACTCCTGTCTCCCGAACCGACCTGAAGCTTTCTTGTCATTGTCTCTTTTTCAACAGCTTTTTTCATCTCATTCTCCTGAATCCTGGAAGCCAGTATCTTTAGAGCGGAGTTTTTATTTTTCATCTGGGACCTTTCGCTTTGACAGGTAACAACAGTCCCTGTTGGTATATGCGTGATCCTGATAGCGGAATCGGTCGTGTTAACATGCTGACCTCCCGCACCCTGCGATCTGTATGTGTCTATTTTCAGATCTTTGGCATCTATCTCGATTTCTTCTATCTCTGTTTGGGGAAGGACTGCCACGGATGCGGCGGAAGTATGTACTCTTCCCTGGGTTTCGGTAGCCGGAACCCTCTGAACCCTGTGAACTCCGGATTCAAATTTTAATTTTCCGTACACCTCGTCTCCGGTCACCTCAACGACAACTTCCTTTATTACATTTGGTCCTGTTTCATTACAGTCAACTATATTGAACTTCCATCCCATCTTTTCGGAGTACCTCTGATACATTCTTAAAAGATCGCCGGCAAAAAGACCGGCTTCATCTCCGCCTGTACCTGCTCTAATCTCAAGGAAAATATTCTTATCGTCATTCGGATCTTTGGGAATAAGCATCAATTTAAGTTCTTCGCACAGAGTTTCCTTTAACGGCCCAAGTTCTTCAATTTCGGACTGTGCCATTTCCGCCATATCGGGATCAGTGCTTCCGGACAGTTCTGATGCCTGAGAAAGATCGTCGGATATTTTTAAAAGTTCAAGATATTTTTTGACGATGGGCTCAAGTTTAGATCTTTCCCTGCCAATATCCCTCATTTTATCCCTGTCACTGTGAACAGCCGGATCAGAAAGAGTACCGGTCAACTCATCATACTTTTCTTTTATTTTCTGAAGCTTGCCATAAACCTGATCCATTACGCTTTTAATTCTCCCGCATATTCTATAAACTTGCTGTTCAGATCATTCTCGTCAATTCCCACAAGTTCAAAATCCTTCATAACTATATTTCCGTTTATGATCGAACATGCCACCCTGGACTGCAGAATGCCGAAAATGAGATGCGTATGGAAATTTTCCTGCGTGATCTCATGTTCCGGTATGTAGTCAACGAAAATCAGATCGGCCGCCGCACCCGGTTTGATCTCACCGACTGCTTTGGAAACAAATTTGTTCGCAAGTTTGAATGAACTTCTTGAAATAATTCCGGCTATCTCTTTATTGGCAGAATTAAACCCTCCTCTTTTCTGTCTCAGGATCCTGTGTGCGAATGAAGCTTCAGACATAATGGAATGATAGATGCCGTCCGAACCAAAACCAATCGGAATTTCCCTTTCTATTATATCCTCTATCGGTGAAAATTCAAATCCTTTATAATATGATGATGACGGTGAAAGTGCTATTCCGGAGCCTGACTCTTTGATTATATTGAGATCTGTATCGTCAACATAATTCGCAGAAGCAAGTATCGTTTTATTTCCCAACAACCCTATATCATAAAGTCTGTCAATACAGTATTTTTTATCGAAATCCCTGACTGAAACTTCATCTTCATTCTCGGATTCGGAAAGATGAATCACAACACCGGTCTTTGTTCTTTCGGCGTATCTGGACACACCCCTTAAAATACTGTCCGGCGCCTCATTGGCGTTATAGAGACCCATTACGCCGTTTATAAGAGGGTTGTTTTTGTACTG
Organism: Candidatus Delongbacteria bacterium; assembly: GCA_007124045.1. Lineage (GTDB taxonomy): Bacteria > UBA4055 > UBA4055 > UBA4055 > UBA4055 > SLFX01. Next base: position 10,366 of record SLFX01000156.1, read on the forward strand.
TTCGCAAAACTCAGCGTTCATCATAAACATCCTGTCCGCCTTATCACCCCCGCACCTTGCGCTTATTTCATAACCTATAACACCTCTCATAGAGAGTTCTTCGAAAGCCTCGGCAATATCCATTAAACATTCGTCTATGCAGGACGGACTTGAATGAAGGTTAAAAATCGTTGTAACTCCGGATTTGATCGAATTGACAATACCTTTGACTGCCGAATAGTAAATACCGTCGGAAGAAAGTTTGCCGGCCAAAGGCCACCAGTAACCATCCATGTATTCATTGTAGGCGGCATCTCCTTTCAGCTTTAAAGGAACATTGGGGAAAAATCCGCTGTAAAGATGATTATGAAAATCAATAAAACCCGGCATGACAAGTCTGCCTCTGGCATTGATCTTAACAGGTTCGGATTCATACTTGTTCATCATTTCTTTTTCAGTACCGAACTCCAATACTGTGCCTCTACCGACATACAATGCCCCGTTCCTGATATTTTTTGACCTCGGTCCGAATGTAAGTATATTCGCGTTGGTGATAAGAAAATTTTCCATTATGAGCTCCCGACATTATTTCAAAATTTATTAAAGCACTAAAAGTATGTAATTTTTACTTATTTTGCAAGATGTTTTACATGATTTTTCACGGGGGGTATATTTCCTCTTGACAAACCATCCGTTCTTTTGTATATTTTTCGGTTCGTTTGGTTGAAGGGTAAAAAAGGCTAAAAAGGAGTTAAAATGCCTCATCATAAGTCAGCAGAAAAAAGGTTAAGAAAATCAAAAGTCGAAAATGCATACAACCGTCATTACAGGTCTATGATGAAGACAGCGGTTAAAAAAGTCAGGACTTCTGAGAACAAAGACGAAGCGTTAAAGAATTATATTCTTGCCCAGTCAATCCTTGATAAACTGGTAACTAAAGGTATAATAAAAAAGAATAACGCATCGAATAAAAAATCCAGACTTTCGGATCTCATCAGAAAGATCGAGCCCGAAGCGGCAAAAAAATAATTTACAGAAAGGCAGCCGAAGGCTGCTTTTTTGTTTTTAGAATGAAAACTTTAATTATAGGCGATATTCACGGGTGTTACACAGAACTTCAGACCCTTATTGACAAGTTCGGTCCTGTAGATGGTGACAGGATCTTCTGCGTGGGAGATATTATCAACAGAGGACCGGATTCGTCAAAATGCCTTGATCTCCTACGCAAACTGAATGTCCGGTCAGTTATGGGGAATCACGAACACTGGTATTTAAAGGCTCATCCTTTTAAAGATCACAGCGTCACTTCATATAATTTCAGAAAGCTGGAGATAGAAGATCATTATGACTGGATAAAATCCCTGCCCTATTATATCATATCGGATAATTTTATCATAGTACATGCCGGTTTCGACCCGTCAGTTGCTTTTAAAGACAACAGTAAAGAATCTCTTGTTTCGGTCAGGACTCTTCCCCACACAAATCTTCCATGGTTCGACGGCTATTACGGCACTAAACACATCTATTTCGGCCACTGGGCGAAACTTGGAGTTTTCTTTGGTAAAAATGTTACTAATCTTGACGGCGGATGCGTTTACGGCGGACATCTTTGCGGATATGTAATAGAAGATAACAGACTTATAAAAATACCTGCAAAAAGAACTTACCATAATATTCATGAAGAAATAATATGAAAAGCAAAAACGATACCTTTCCTGACAAAAGACTGACAAAGCATGTTAAGGCTGCTGGTTGAGCTGGTAAAGTAGGTCCGGAGGACCTTGAAAAAATAATGGGAGTATTAAAGATCCCCTTCAGCGAAAATGTCATCGCCGGTTTTGAGAACAGCGAGGATGCAGGCGTTTACAGAACGGGTCCGGATACTGCCATAGTCCAGACAGTTGATTTTATAACACCTGTCGTGGATGATCCGTACACTTACGGATGCATAGCAGCCGCCAACAGTCTGAGCGATATTTTCGCAATGGGAGCCGGAGTTCTGACCGCCCTTAACATTGTAGCGTATGATTCATGCAATGTCACGAAAGAAATGCTTTCGGCTATACTTCAGGGGGGTATGGACAAGGTTGCGGAAGCCGGCGGAGTGATCCTCGGTGGACATACTGTAGAAGACATGGAGATGAAATATGGACTTTCAGTAACCGGCATCGTACATCCTGAAAAGGTAGTCAGGAACAACACATCTAAACCCGGCGACAAACTGATCATAACCAAACCGCTCGGATCGGGAGTGATCACGACGGCATGGAAGGGAGATACGTGCGAAACAGAGCATATTGAAAAAGCTGCCGCATGGATGTCCGAATTAAATAAAAAAGCTTCTGAAGCAGCCGTTCTGACCGGAGTTAACGCAATGACCGATATAACGGGATTCGGGTTGGCAGGACATTTAAAAGAAATGACAGGACAGTCAAAAGGTGCAATGATCCATTTCAACTCACTTCCGCTTATGGACGGCGCTATCAAATACGCTTCAATGAACCTGTTTCCTGGAGGTTCCGTTCGAAATGAAAAGCACTTCGGCAGGTTTTATAATACAGGAGATTTGAACGAAACAGAACGAATGATACTTTTCGATGCACAAACATCCGGGGGGCTTTTAATAGCTGTATGTCCCTCAAAAGCAGATGAATTGCTCGACAGCTTGAATAATTCAGGTGTCAGTTGTGCCGCTGTTATCGGTGAGGTCAACGATCATAAGGGTAATGTTACAGTACTAAAGTAAATTTAAAATAAAAAACCTGAACTGCCGTTTACAGAATAAAAATGGGAGAAGACATGAAACTGATTCCGATAATAATAATGCTCATTGCAGTTTCATCACCGCTTTTTTCGCAACCGGCGCAAAGGGGACCGCATCATAGACCCGATAGAAACCACGGTGAAAGAATAGAACAACTGATGGAAAGAATTAATTCCAATTTCCCTGATTTTTATGAGAAACTCGAACCTCTTCGTGAAAAAAATCCTGAAATTCACAGAAAAACACTCCGTAAACTTTCAAGGTTCGCAAGAAGTGAACACAGAGATCCCGAGAGTGCGCAGAGACTTATTGACATATTTTCGCTTGAGATAGATCTTGACCTTCTTGTTGAAAAATTTGTTAACGAAAAAGATCCTGCCAAAAGGTCGGAATTAAGAAAAGAAATACAATCTGTAATGTCTGAGACTTTTGACAAAAAGGAAGAACTTAAGCTTGATGTCATTAATAGAATTGAGGCAAATCTGGCCGAAAAGAAAGAGATGTACGAAAAGCGTCAGAGAGACAGAACATCTATAATTAAGAGAGATATTGAAAAAATCATACAGAACCGAATTGATTTTAAAGTCAATACAGAGTGAATGATTTGTCTTCTGCGCTTCGGATCAGGTCTGATGCCTGATTATAGTTCCATTGATCATATAAACCACATCTTCTGCTATATTAGTAGCGTGATCTCCGATCCTTTCGAGCGATCTTGATATTGTCAGATACTGGGAAAGAAGCTCGAAACTGTCGGGGCTTTTTTTCACAGCGGTCTTGATTTTCCCGAAAACAGCTTCGTGCAGTTTGTCCACTTCATCATCCGCTTCGATCACCGCTTCAGCCTTTTTAAGGTCGAAATCTATCATGGCATCAATGCTGTCCTTTACCATTCTAAGGGCTTTTTCGCACATATCGGTAAAATCGAAGGAATCGTCTTTTCTGTTCAGGCCGATTATCTTGACACTTCTTTCGGAAATATTGACTGCAAGATCGCCTATTCTCTCAAGATCGGAATTTATTTTCAGCATTGATATTATGAGCCTTAAGTCTATCGCGACCGGCTGATAAAGCGCAAGCAGTTTCAGGCAGTCCTCTTCTATCTCTATCTCCATCATATCTATCTGCCTGTCCTTATCAATCACCTTTTGAGCAAGATTTACATTGCCCTCATAAACCGATTTGACCGCATTCCTGACATCTTCTTCGACTATCGCACAAAGCTCATAGAATTTTTTCTTTAATTTTGTGAGTTCATTCTGTAAATATTTTGACATTTTTGACTCCTATCCGAATTGTCCGGTTATGTATTCCTCTGTTCTTTTCTGATCGGGATTGGTAAATATCTTAGTGGTTTTATCGAATTCTATCAGATCTCCGATGTAGAAGAACGCCGTATAGTCAGACACCCTCGATGCCTGCTGCATATTGTGTGTAACGATTATGATAGTAACCTGTTCTTTGAGTTCGCCGATTAGTTCTTCGATCCTTGTCGTTGATTGCGGGTCGAGCGAGCTTGTGGGCTCGTCCATAAGCAGCACTTCGGGTTCGACCGCGAGAGCTCTGGCAATCGAAAGTCTCTGCTGCTGTCCGCCGGAAAGGCTCCCTCCGGGTGATTTCAGCCTGTCTTTGACTTCTTCCCATAACGCGGCCTGTTTTAAAGACCTTTCGCAGACCTCGTCGAGAAGTTTTCTGTCCCTGATGCCGACAAGTTTTAATCCCGCTACGACATTATCATAAATTGACATTGTCGGGAACGGGGTCGGCTTCTGGAATACCATTCCTATCTTTCTTCTGATGATCACAGGATCAAGCTTTGGATCGTAAATATCCTGGCCGTCAATGAGTGCTTTTCCGGTAACCCTCGCACCTCTTGTAAGGTCGTGCATTCTGTTCAGAGCTCTTAGAAATGTGGTTTTGCCGCAGCCTGAAGGCCCTATGAAAGCTGTTACCTTTTTATCGTATATATCGAGGCTTATATCTTTGACCCCGGGAGTTTGCCCGTACCATACTGTAAGGTCTTTTGTCTGAAGCCTGATCTTCTGTTCATTAATCTTTTCAGTTGTCATTGATTTATCCTATTTTTTATCTCTGATTACAAATCTTGCTATTACAAAAGACGCTATTATTACTGATAAAAGTACTATAGCCGCTGCCCATCCAAGCCCGTGCCAGTGTTCGTAAGGACTGATAGCAAGGCTGTAAAGCCTCATCGGCAGGGTGTCAACAGGACCGAAAATCCAGCCCATGAATTTTACGGGCATATAGTTGTTACCGAATGAGGTGAATACAAGAGGGGCTGCCTCACCGGCCGCTCTCGCGAAAGCGATCAGGAATCCTGTGACCAGTCCGGTCTTCGCGGCTGGGATTATTGTCGAGAGGATCACCCTCCACCTCGGAAGCCCGATGGCAAGCCCTGCTTCCCTGATTGACCACGGTATGTTCATTAGCGCACTTTCTGTCGCTCTCGCGATGATCGGGAACATCACAAAAGCCAGTGCGACGCCGCCGGAAAGCCCGGAGAAGGATCCCATCGGCTTGACCACGAGGAACCACGCGAGAAGGCCTTTCAGTACGGCAGGCATTCCGTTGAGCGTATCGTTCAGCACGCGGAGAACCGGGTTCGCCCAGTGGTCGGGATACTCCGAAAGCATTACTCCCGCCCCGACACCGAAAGGTATCGAAATGATAATTGCGATCAGGTCAACGACTGCTGTTCCGATTATGGTGTGTACAAGCCCTGTCGGTTCGCCCAGCATACCTCTTGCCGGAGATCCGAGTTCTTTTGTGAAAAAATCAATGCTGATATAGTTAAATCCCTGCACTACAACATAAGCTATTATGATGAAAAGAGGTATGAGCACCACGATCGTGTTGAGTATCACAAAACCGAGTACGAGATTACCTCTGAGGTATCTGCTTCTGAGACTTCTCATACTGCCCTGCCTCCCGTGACTGAATATTTTCTCTGTATATAGGCCGCGATCAGATTGACCGCGAGCGAGATCAGAAACAGGTAGAATCCGACTGCCATGAGGCTTGTCAGGTGAATATTCTCCACAGCCTCCCTGAACTCGTTAACAATGACCGAAGGCATTGTCGCTGCGGGGCCGAATATAGTGAATGGAAGCGTATTCCTGTTGCCTATAAGCATGGCCACAGCCATTGTTTCTCCTATCGCCCTGCCGAGGGATAGCATTGTCCCGGCGAGGATCCCGCCTCTCGAATACGGTATGACTGCCATCCGTATGACCTCCCACTTTGTGGCTCCGAGAGCGCTTGCGGCTTCTCTCTGCGACACAGGGACCATCCTGAAGGCGTCAACAGTCAGAGCGGTGGTAAAAGGTATTATCATTATAGTAAGAATAATGGTCGCCGTGGCCATTCCGTATCCCATCGGGCTGCCGAGTACGGGCGTAAGTGCCGGCGCGTGGTCCAGAGACCAGAGGTAAACCGGCATATAGACAGTGTCCCTGATCCACGGCGTGAAGACGAAAATGCCCCAGATGCCTATTACCACCGAGGGTACGGCGGCGATCAGGTTCACAAGGTTCTCGATAATGTGCGAAAGCCACCTCGGCGAGTATTCCGCCGTGAAGATCGCGATCGCCACCGCCGGCACGAACGAAAGCGCGAGCGCGGACA
>SLFX01000074.1 GCA_007124045.1 Candidatus Delongbacteria bacterium
CCGCCGAAAAAAGCGCCGACAACGCAAAATCGAAGATCCGCGACCTGATGGAAAAGCTCAAAAATAAGTACAAATAAAAAATCCAGAGATAATATAACAGGTCTCGGCAAGTTATAAATGCCATTTTATTCGGAAATGATACTGGTAGTATAGTAAATTAATCGTTTGATTAAAAGAAAAATCATAGGTCAATAGCAAAATGATGGATTATAATGTTTAATACTTTGATGTAACTTAGGAATGTGTTATATTTCACTTTTCTATTAGACAAGCTAAGATAACGGGACATGAAATGAAAAAAATGATAGCGGTCACGATGTCAAAGGGTGTAAAGAACGATGTAGAGCACGAATACCTTGATAAGTGGTACATAGATCTGTTTTGCGGCCTGGGTTATCTGCCCGTTCTGATACCGAACACAGATTCAGGCTTGAAGATACTTGAAAGCATGAAATTTGCAGGGATCGTTCTGAGCGGAGGCGCTGATATTAGCTTCAATTATCCCTCTGTTGTAAAAGCAATGCTCAAAGAACCTTCACCTGTCAGGGATAAAGTCGAGGAGGATGTGCTGAACTTTGCTCTTACAAACAAAATCCCCATATTCGGTATCTGCAGAGGCATTCATTTCCTCAATGTAAAGTTCGGCGGCGATCTTCTTTCAGGCCTTTCTCAAATATCCGAAGAGTGCTATAAAGACCATTATAGCGCTCTTCATGAAATCAGATTTCTGAAAGACAACGCTGCCATTCAGGTGAACTCATATCACCATCAGGGATTTACGGAAAGGATGATCTCTCCCGAGTTCGAAGTACTGGCCCTGAGCACTAAAGACGGTGTGGTCGAGGCTATGGCGCATAAGAATCTGCCTATCCTGGCTGTGCAGTGGCATCCTGAAAGGCCGAACGGAAACAATAAATGGGTTTCTGACAGTATTAAGGATCTTTTCAAATGACATTACATTATAATACAAGCTTTGGAGATATAGAATGAATAAGGCGGACATAGGTCTTATAGGACTTGCGGTGATGGGCGAAAATCTTGCTCTTAATATTGAAAGCAGAGGGTACAAGGTTGCGGTTTACAACAGGACCGTCTCGAAAGTGGATGAGCTGACAGCCGGAAGAGCTAAGGGTAAAAATATGATAGGATGCGCAACGGTCAAAGATTTATGCAGCTTTTTGAAAAAACCGAGAATGGTGATAATGATGGTCAAGGCCGGTGAAGCCACAGATAAAACTATCGAAGGAATAATCCCTCATCTTGAAAAGGGCGATATAATTATAGACGGCGGAAATTCGCTTTTCGAGGATACGGTTCGCAGGCAAAATAAACTTGAAGAAATTGGATTGTATTATATCGGTTCGGGAATAAGCGGTGGTGAAGAAGGAGCTTTAAAAGGCCCTTCGATAATGCCCGGAGGATCTTATGAGGCATGGAAATTTTTAGAGCCTGTCTTTAAATCAATATCGGCAAAGGTTGACGGAAATGTTCCCTGCTGCGAATGGGTGGGAAAGGGCGGAGCCGGCCATTTCGTAAAAATGGTCCACAACGGGATCGAATACGGCGACATGCAGATCATCTGCGAGGCCTATCACATTATGAAGAACATTCTCTCTATGTCCGAGGACGAGATGAGCAGTATATTTGCCGGATGGAACATGACAACAGCGGCGTTTTGGGAGGCATTTCAAAATTCATGATCCAGGATGTAAGAGTGAGAGCTTCGAGTCCGAAATTATTATCGCACAACACGGCTCTGATAAACGCACTGATGCCCGAAAAATTTGCCCGTATCATTGAAAAACCTGAAAAATGGGGCAGGCTGGTCGAATCTTGTGTCGGTTCGCATTTACTGAACAAATCGAAGCTTGAAGATTATAAACTGTTCTATTGGCGTGCGAATGATCTTGAGGTTGATTTTGTTCTAAAGAAAGGGGATGCAATTGTTGCTCTTGAGATTAAAAGCGGGAACAGGCAGAAAAGTGAAGGTATGAAAAAATTCATGCAGATATACGGGGATGCCAAAACTTATATCGTCGGAGGTCAGGGACTGTCCTGGCAGGAATTTTTGACATTGAACCCGGGCGATCTGTTCTAGGCCTTTCCTGCTTTTCTAAGTGCTGCAAACTTCTGACTTATTTGTTATCCGATGTTAGGTATCCGTCTCCAGATCATTATGCACTTCCATGAGTAAGTTTGCAGTGCGTGAAATTCAAGAAAGTAAAGTACTTATCTCTTTTTCAAGCATGGGTATGTCCTTTATCACGATTGCCCAGATTATTTCCTCAGAAACTGAATCGTAACCATGAATTATTCTGTTGCGGGTATCTACGATCTTCTGAGCTTTTGTTATCGGAAAATCAGGGTGCAACTTCAGTATTCTGTTCATTGCTTCACCGATGATCTCAATGTTTCTTTCAATCGCCCTTTTGGTTTTTATATCTTTTTGAAACTCGAAGAAATTTTTCTTTTCAGGGAGAAATGATTTTATTTCAGTTATAGCCTGATTAATGTCCGCAAGCCAGGTTTTGATCTCATCATTTAGCATAAATGGCCACTTTGCTCTGTTCGATCTGATTTAGCAGGTAAGGGTTTTTTATAGCTTTTTTTTCGAGTAGGTCAATATGTCGTTTCAGCAGTGTTTTTAGTTCATTTTTGAGATTAAAATAATGATCGGCATATTCAATCGGGTCGGTATCGAGAAGCTCCACTATAAAGTCAATATCGCTCTGATCAGTAAAATCACCTTTGGCAAACGATCCGAAAAGGTAAAGCGATTTAACTCTGTTGATTTCGCAGAGTTTTTTTATCCGTTCAATATATTTTATAAGGTCTTTCATAATCTTCCTAATTTACGGCTTTTTTCCCTAAAAGTCAAATCCCCAAGCCTTTCCTGCTTTTCTAAGTGCTGCAAACTTCTAACTTATTTGTTCTCCGATGTTAGGTATCCGTCTCCAGATCATTATGCACTTCCATGAGTAAGTTTGCAGTGCGTGAAATTCAGGGAAGGGGCATACTAAACGAGCCTGTTTTTTTGAGAGGCTCGAACTTCCAGCTTATTTGCTCTCCGTAGCCAAGTATTCGTCTCCAGATCATTATGCACTTCCATGAGTAAGTTCGCGGCTCGAAGAATTCAGGAAAGGCATATATCACAAATCCAGATCAACAACGACCGGACAGTGATCGGACCCGAAAACATCATTCATTATATATGAATCTTTGACCTTCGGGAAAAACTCCCTGTTCACAAAGTGATAGTCTATACGCCAACCCGTGTTGTTCTTCCGCGCGTTGAACCTGTAGCTCCACCACGAGTACTGCACCTTGTCCGGGTAAAGCGCTCTGAATGTATCGGTGTATCCCGTCGCGACGAGCCTGTCGAGCCAGTCCCGCTCGATCCGCAGAAAGCCGGAATATTTCTCGTTGGCTTTTGCGTTCTTGAGGTCGATCTCGTTATGAGCAGTATTAAAATCACCCGAAATAAGCACATTGAATCCGGCTTTCCTGAGCTTCTCGAACCTTTCGAGAGCCGCATCGTAGTACCTCAGCTTAAAATCGAGCCGTTCTTCGCTCATCTGCCCGTTCGGAAAATAGATGTTGAACATCGCCGTTCTGCCGTAATTCACCTGAATAAGCCTGCCTTCAGTGTCGAATTCGTCAACACCGAGCTTGAAAATAACTTCGTCCGGCTCGTTTTTGGCGTAAACCGCCGTGCCGCTGTAACCCTTTTTTTCAGCATGGGAGAAATAGGAATGGTAGCCTTCGATATTTCTCAGTTCCGGCGGAAGAGTATCGTCCTGAAGTTTAGTTTCCTGCAGAAAAAGCACATCCGGCGATTCTTCAGATATCCACTCGAAAAAGTTCTTTTTGGCGACCGCCCTCAGCCCGTTCACGTTCCAGGAAAATATCTTCATTTACTACCTCCAGTTTAGGTTCTGCTAAAATAACGGCAAATTCAGATAATTTATCAAGCAAAAAAAGAGTTGACTTGAATAGATCTTTTGCATATAATTACATTTAACCAAAGCCAGGGAGGGCTAATTATGTTGGGAGCATATCTTTTGATCAACACCGCTTCGGGCAAAGATGTATCCGCGCTCAAAGCTCTGAAAAAAGTAAAAGGCGTTTCACAGGCGCATCTCTGCACGGGGCTTCACGACATCATCTGCTACATCGAGGAAAAAGACCTCAAAACAATGGGCAAAATACTTATCGAGAAAGTGAGAGGAATTGACGGGATCACAAAAACAGTTACCTGTATAGCCGTCAGCTAGCACTCTTATTGCCCGTACTCACAAGGATTATCCCTGAAAGTATCAGGATGATCCCGACAGCCGTCTGAAGACCGAAATATTCGGACAGGATGGCTACGGCCAGAATAACAGTAAATATCGGTTCAAGAAGATAAGCCAGCGCCGCTATAGTCGGTCCTATTCTCTTTTGTACAACGAACTGCAGAGAGAACGGCACGAAAGTGGCGAATACAGCGAGGAATATCAGATATAATAACGGCTCAATATCATAAACACCCGCTATGTTCGGGTAAACACCGAATAATGAAGCTTCAACCCCCATATACGCGAGGCCGATCAGCCCGCTTACGATGAACTGAACGAAAAGCAGCGAATAAATGTTCTCTTTTCTGGTATAATGACTTATGAAGAATATTTGAAAGGCGAAAGTCAGGCCGCATCCGAGAGTGTAAATGTCCCCTTTATTGAATGAAAGCGCAGAAAAATCGCTGACAGACAAAAGGATGACACCGGCGAAAGCTACTATAACGCTGGTATAAACTTTTTTCGTTATCTTCTTTTTCCAGAGAGCAAGCTCAATGAAGGGCAGAAAAAGGATGTAGGTCGCTGTAAGAAAACCCGAATTCGAAGCGGTGGTATATTGAAGACCGATCACCTGAAGGAGCATCGCGGCACCGTTGGCAA
>SLFX01000084.1 GCA_007124045.1 Candidatus Delongbacteria bacterium
CATCGGATCTGAACATTTTATAGATCCGTTCACAAGGATAAAGGATTTTGAAGGCTATCAGATAATGATATCTCCTGACCGTAATCAGCAGAACTACAGTGAAATATTCTCTGTTGACAGGATCAATTATATATATGAAAATGTCGAAATCGCAGGCGATTACCTTGATGCACCTTTCAGCGAAAATAAAAAAGATTCTCTCATTGCAGCGGGTGATCAGACCATCGTACTGGTTGATAAGATATATCAGATAGTTCCTTACGGCAATAACAGATCGATGTATGAGACTCATACTCAGCCGGGAATATACACCTATAGTGCCTCAGAGCATACGAGGGACATTACTGTGTCTGAAGGAGTTGAGGAGACAGTGAATTACTGGAGATACAGATTCGTTCTTCACAACAGGCTGCTTGCTCAACAGAACTATATTGCCGTAACCGCATCGGACTTCGGAGATCCGAGAAGCGGTACGCCGGCACTTAAGTCGAATCCGACCGTGAACGGCGCTCCGGTAAGACCTGTTAAACTGACCGGCAGAAAAGATGTGGTTGTTGTACCGAATCCTTACAGAGCAGATGTTGATTATCTTGATATCGGCTGGGAGGAACCCGGCAGAACGGGAATCTGGCAGGAGCAGGACAGAAAGATAGTTTTCATGAATGTACCTGTAAGATCGGTTCTCAGGATATATACACTTGCGGGTGACCTTGTGAGGACGATCGGCCACAACGGTCTTGCGAGAGTAGATGAAAGGCACTGGTACGGCGAGAACGGTATAAAGTGGGATCTTATAAACGACAATAATCAGGCTGTTGTGTCCGGAATATATCTGTTCAGCGTACAGGATGTGGATGACAGCAGTTATGAGCATGTCGGTAAATTTGTAATTATTAAATGATGGGATATACCCGAAAACAGGACAAAACTTTGCTAAAATAGCAGTTGACATTTAGTTCATGTGTGGGTATATTTACCGCCTGTTTGGACGGGAGTTTAGCTCAGTCGGTAGAGCAAATGGCTGTTAACCATTGGGTCGGGGGTTCAAGTCCCTCATCTCCCGCAAAATTAAGCCGCAAATAACTGCGGTTTTTTTTATTTCAATATCATCATTTTTCTGTTATGTACCGTTCTTCCGTCAATTCTTAGGTTGTATATGTACATCCCGGAGGTCAGGTCGCCTGCATTGAACTCTACTTCATGAACACCTTTATCCTGCCTGCCGTTGACAAGAGTATTTACAAGCTGTCTGTTCAAATTATAAACATTCAGTTCAATCTGTCCTGCTTGATTTAAGGCGTAACTTATCGTAGTAACTGGATTGAACGGGTTCGGATAATTCTGAAATAGTTCGGCGGTTTGCGGCAGGAACCGACTTTCGATCTCGGTACCGTTCTCGTCTGTCTTTACAATCCACATATCTTTACCGCCGTAACCGTACGAATCTGTATATCCTGTCATTATAAATCCGCCATCCTCTGTTTGAACAACAGAATAAAATCTGTCGTCGCCCTCGCGACCGTAGGTCTTTTTCCAGATCTCATTTCCCTCGGAGTCAGTTTTTATTAGCCAAGCATCAGCCAAACCTGTTGGTATGTTCTCTGTGTATCCGGCAAGAATAAAACCGTCGTCTTTTGTTATGTCTAATGATCGGCCGACAGTATTTTCTTCAGCATTTTCCGTATCTCCGTAATATTTTTCCCATAACATTTCGCCGTTCATATCGGTTTTTATTAATCTTGCAAGATTGCCGTATTCCTCCTGATCTGTCATTCCAAAGATTACAAATCCGTCGTCTGAAGTATTTTTTAATGAATATCCCATACAGAATGAAAATAATCCGGGATATGTTTTAATCCATGTTTCATTACCAAGCGAATCTGTTTTTAATAAAATTTGTTCATCATTCCCTGAATCATCCTTCTTAGTAGCTATAAATGCGTATCCGCCTTCCTCCGTCTGCAAAATAGATCTTCCGTTTTTATTACCGGAAGAATAGTCATAATCGTATTTCCGCCACATTTCTTTTCCGTCCGAATCGAGTTTAATAATAAGACTGTGAGGAAAGTCAGAAGGGGAGTCTTCACAAATCAAAAGAAAGCCGTCATCTCCGTTTTGAGCGATATGATAGGCAACACTTCCGAACTGACCGTCATTAATATCTGAGTAACTCCATATAATATTGCCTTCAGTATCGGTTTTTGCAACAAATGCTTTTACCGTAATAACACCGTGGACAATCGCCCCGGTGCTGCCAGCAACTAAATAGTTGCCGTCATTTGCTTCTACGACACAGTGTCCCTCAACAAGAAGAAAGTTGGAAGACCCGATTGTTTTTTTCCACTCCATCCCGCCGGATAAATCAATTTTTGTAAGAGTGAGTGTTGAGTATTTAAAATCAAGTGAATCGGTCATGCTGCCGGCAAAAATGTATCCACCGTCAGATGTTTGATACACTGCATTGCCGTGATCATCCCATTCTGCACCTAAATTATTCTCGAAGGTTATGACCGGGTAACAGCAGGTTGAAAGTAACAGAACAAGAACAAGAAAGTTTTTCATAAAATGATTCTCCGATTTTGTTTATATTGTAAATTATAATGTATTTAAGATTTACCGTCAAGGAAAAAATTTTTTATTTCCGCGATCCTCTTGAACCAGGTGATCTGTCGTTTGGCGAACTGGCGTGTGTGGGTCTGAATAAGTTCGATCATGCGGTCTTTTGTTATGTCTCCTTTGAGGTATTCGATGACCTCTCTGTAGCCGATGGTTTTTTTGAAGCGTTTGAGGTCGGCTCCGTATTTAGCGGCGAGTTCTTCGACTTCATCAATAAGGCCGGCTTCTACCATGTTTAAAACGCGGGAATTTATTCTTTCGAAAAGTATTTCGCGCTCCGGGCAGATGAAGATGTATTCAGGCTGAAAGTACTGTTCCGGCCGGTGCTCCGAATGAAGTTCTGAAATTTTACGGCCAGTGAAGTGGAACACTTCGAGGGCGCGGTGGATACGCTGCTTCTGGGTTGCCGGAGTGAGCGCAGCGTATTCGGGATCGGTGGACTTGAGCCTTTCGTAAAGTTCGGAAAGTGGAGTGCGTTCAAGGATCTTGCGGTAGTCGAACTTTTCCGAATCGTCGATCCCGAGGTCTTCGAAGAAGCCCTGCACCGCACTGTGGATGTAGAGCCCGCTCCCGCCGCAAATCAGAGCTTTTTTCCCGTCGGAATAAAGCTCTGACAAAAGTTCTCTGACTTCGTTCCCGTACATGTAGGAATTATATATCTCGTCCTCAGGTTCGATAATGTCAATAAAATGATGCGGCGCGAGCTTCTGCTCCTCTTGTGTCGGCTTCGCCGTCCCGATATTCATGTGTTTCACCATCTGCCGGGAATCCGCGGAGATGATCTCGTATCCGTGCTCCTGAGCAAGCTCAAGCGCCACGGCTGTTTTTCCGGCGGCGGTCGGTCCGCAGACAACCGGTATTTTCAGGTTCGATATATCGAAAGGCGGCATTTTATTCCCGCCTGAAACGCTTGTTGAGTTCCTTTATGGAAAGGTCAATTATGACCGGCCGGCCGTGCGGGCAGACATGAGGAAATTCGCACTGAAAGAGATCGTTTATAAGATCGAGCATTTCATCTTTTGAAAGCTTCTGTCCCGCCTTGATCGCTCTTTTGCAGGCGTATGAAGCCGCCGCGGCCTCCATCGAATCCATCTTGTTCTTTCTGAAAAGCTTGTAGTTGTCAATAATATCGAGAAGCTCCTTTTTTTCATCGCCGACATTTATGCCCATCGGTGTTTCCTCGATGATGAAGGTGTTCCCGCCGAATCCGCTCAGAATAAAACCCGTTGAATCGAGATATTCCTTAATTTCTTTGACGATAAGCCTGTCTTCGAACGATAGATCTACTCTGACCGGAAACAGCAGTACCTGGGATGGCATTTTTGATTTTCCGAAATTTTTGAGAGCCTTTTCAAAAAGTATCCTTTCGTGAGCGACATGCTGGTCAATAATCAGTGCGCCGGATTCGACCTGAATAAAAATATAACTGTCGTGCATCTGCCAGAGGTTCTCGGAGACGATAAGCTCGTTGTTTATCCTCAGAACTTTCGTACCAATGCTTTTTTCGTCAGGCCTGAAAAACTGTTCCTGAGGCTCTTTGTCCGATCTGTAATCACCTTTAACATCGGCCACATAAGTATTTTTGGGTACGGGGAACTCATAAGGGCTTTTTCCGGGATCGACCGAGCTGAGATCGATCAGGGAAGGCGAATTTTTCAGAACCGTTTCAACAGCCTCGATAATAAGTCTTTTTACCTTCTGTTCGTCGGAGAATTTTATTGTCAGTTTTGAAGGATGGACATTCACATCTGTTTCATGCGGGGGAATGGTGACGAAAAGTATATAGAACGGATAGTATCCTTTTTCGATCAGGTTCTGATATACATTGAGAACATTGAAGCTGACCATCTTGCTTTCGACTATTCTGCCGTTGACGCAAAGGAACTGATTATCCTTGTATTTCCTTGCAAGCGAGGCTTTTCCGGCAAATCCCGAGACTGAATATTGACCGAGAGAGTTTTTGACCTCAAGAAGATCGGTCTTGTTAACTTCCGGGAAAATCGAACTTATCCTTCCGGAAAGATCCTGCGGTTTCAGATCGAACACGGCTCTTTCATCGCTGACGAGTTTAAGACCCAGACCGGGTTTGGAAAGCGCGAGCTTTTTGAAGTATGAATAAATATATTTGTATTCTCTGTCGTCGAAATTTAAGAATTTCTTTCTGGCAGGCACATTATAAAAGAGCGACCTGATTTTTATCTGAGTGGAATATTTGCAGGGAGCCGGTTTAACTTCCGATATTGTTCCGCCTTTGATCACGAGAATAGTTCCCCCGTCCGAACCTTTCGGTCTTGAAACGGCCTCCACCATCGAAACCGCAGCTATGCTCGGCAGGGCTTCGCCCCGAAAACCCATTGTTGATATTTTTAGAAGGTCGTTAAAATCGGATATCTTTGAAGTCGCGTGCCTTTCGAAAGCCAAAAGGAGATTATTCTCGTCCATGCCTTCTCCGTCATCCGAAACCTCAATGTAAGTTTTTCCGCCGTTCTTTACTTCGATGTAAATGTTCTCCGCACCCGCATCAACAGCATTTTCGACAAGCTCTTTAACTACGGAAACAGGCCTGTCCACCACTTCGCCAGCGGCTATTTTGTTTATCAGATTGTCGGGTAGTATTTTGATCATGTCAGAACTCATTTTTCATTCCTGCCTTTAAATAATGAAAAGTAAGAAAAAATCAGGGCTTTATCAATTGCTAATTACTGTTTGTCGGTAACTTGCCGATTTTTTTTGATTTTTGAAAATGAAAGCTCTAATAACTTTTCCGCCAGCCCTAAAGACACTCCAAATCACTGATCAATTAATGTGTCGCGAGGTTTCATTTGAGAAATTACAAAAAAGTTTCGTGTATAAAAAAAGGCGATCATCCGACCGCCTTTTTGAAGTGTATTTAAGTCGAAACTATTTGTTTACCTGGAATCTGTTATCGCCTTTTTCGAAGTAAGCGATGATCTGCTCTACGGCAGCGACTCCGGCATTGATGTTCGCTTCGGCCGTCTGTGCGCCCATTTTTTTTGGAGTGAACAGCACTCTGTCGGGATACTTTTCTTCAAGTTCAGCAGCGCAGTCGGGAGCAATGTCCGAAAGATATTTGAAATCAGGTCTCTGTTCAAAGATCATTTTAAGGCCTTCTTCGCAGACGACTTCCTTTCGCGCCGTGTTTACAAGAACAGCGTTCTTCGGCATTGAACCTAGAAGTCCTTTGTGTATGGATCTCTTTGTCTTTTCGTTGGCAGGAATGTGAAGCGAGATATACTGGCATTTAGAATAAAGTTCTTCCACGCTTCCGAGTACTTTAACGCCGTCCTTTTCGATATCTTCAGCTTTTACGAAAGGATCGAAAGCATAGATGTCCATTCCGAAGCCCTTAGCTATCGCGGCGACATATTTGCCGACATTGCCGTATGCGTGAATGCCCAGCGTTTTGCCCTTAAGTTCAGTGCCGGACTTGCCGTTGAACTTGCCTCTCGCCATATAGATCATCATCCCGATCGCAAGCTCCGCGACCGCGTTGGAGTTCTGTCCGGGCGTGTTCATGGCGACAACACCTTTCTCAGTGGCAGCGGCAAGGTCTATGTTGTCGTAGCCCGCGCCTGCCCTGACGATAACTTTAAGCTCTTTACCGGCTTCGATCACTTCTTTTGTCGCTTTATCGCTTCTTATAATCATAGCATGTGCATCCTTGACAGCGTCGAGAAGCTGTGATGTTTCGGTATATTTTTCGAGAAGCCTAAGTTCATAACCGGCATTTTTGTCAACAACGGTTTTCATGAGATCAACAGCTTCCTTAGCAAAAGGTTTTTCTGTAGCAACTAGAATTATTTTTGACATGAGAACCTCCTTTTAAGCATTTTCTTTATCGAATTTTGCAATAAAGTCCGCAAGATGCTGACATCCTTCAATAGGCATTGCATTATATATTGACGCTCTCATTCCGCCCACGCTTCTGTGACCTTTCAAATTAACCATACCGGCAGCTTCGGCTTCTTTTAAGAATTTTTTGTTAAGATCGTCAGAATCAGTGAAGAATGGAATGTTCATAAGAGATCTGTCTTTTTCTGCCGTAACATGCGCTTTGAAAAGTTTAGAGTTGTCAATTGCATCGTAAACGATCTTAGCTTTCTTCTTATTCAGTTCCTCGTAATATTTAACTCCGCCGAGTTTTAACATGTGGTCAAAAACGAGTCTTAGAATATAGATCCCCCAGGTGGGAGGAGTGTTGAACATTGATCCGTTTTCAACATGTGTTTTATAATCGAGCATTGTCGGGATACCCTCGATTTGACCGACCAGATCTTCTCTGATTATAACAAAAGTTACGCCCGCGGGACCGATGTTTTTTTGTGCACCGCCGTAGATCAGGGCATATTTTGTCATGTCGAACTCTTCGGAAAGAATATTGGAGGACATGTCCGAAACAACCGGAACTCCTTTAGTGTCAGGAAGATCCATAAGCTTGGTGCCGTAGATAGTATTGTTGGAAGTAACATGGAAATAATCAGCATCGGGAGTGAAAGTAGCCGGGTCAAGTTCCGGAACATAAGAGAAAGTTTTATCGGAAGAGTCACCCACGACCTTTATCTGACCGAATTTTTTCCCTTCAGCTATAGCTTTTTTCGACCATACACCCGTATTAACATAATCTGCCTTTTTGTTCTTCATAAGGTTCATGGGAACCATTGCGAACTGAAGCGAAGCTCCGCCCTGAAGAAAAAGCACCTTGTAATTGTCGGGGATGTTCATCAGTTTTCTTAGCCCCGCCTCTGCGCTGTCAATAATTTCCTGATACCATGATGATCGGTGGGAAAGCTCCATCACGCCCATCCCTGAACCGTTATAGTTCAGCATTTCATCTGCCGCTTTCTGAAGAACAGCTTCCGGAAGTACTGCCGGCCCGGCCGAGAAATTGTACACTCTTTTTGTCATTTTAACTCTCCTTTTTTAGTTTAAATATTCCATAGATTTTTCCGCAATTCAACACCTGAATTTATACTTAAGTTTACTGCAAGTCAAGTAATATTTTAATGATAAAAAAATGAATAATTCAGGTTGAAAAAAGTGAAGTTTTTTTGTAGCTTGACGGTGGGGTAAAAAAAAGGAGGGAATAAATGAGACCTTTACTTGTATCAGCAGCCTTATTTCTATTGATCGCTTCATGCTCAACAAAGCATATTTTGGAGGAAGATAAACCTATGATTAAACCACCGCCACCCGTTTCAGTAGGTATTATGCGTCCTGTATATGAAAGGACCGAAGATTTTAAAACTGTTCACGGCATCAGGATAGATGATCCGTATTCGTGGATCAGAGATCTGGGTCCGGAGAATGAAAGAGTGAGAAATATTGTCAGAGAGGAAAATCTTTACTCAAAGGACAGGATGTCTGATGTGAAAGCTTTAAAGAATAAAATATATTTGGAGATTTTGTCCCGTATAGAAGAGGATGATGTTTCAGTTCCCGTTATGATAGATGACTATTTTTACTACAGCAGGGAGGTGAAAGGATCGGAGTATCCGGTTTACTGCAGAAGAAAGAAAAGTATGGATTCTGTCGAGGAGGTCGTTCTTGATCTGAACGCTCTTGCAGAGGATTTTGAATATCTTGATCTGGGACTTTACCGTATAAGCCCGGACCACAAGCATATTGCTTACTCTCTTGATACCGAAGGTGATGAAAGGTACACACTTTACATAAAGGATCTTTCCAGAAACAGAATTTATGCAAGAACTTTTGAAAATGTTGATGATCTGGAATGGGCTGAAAAAGACGATGTTTTCTTTTACACGGTAGTCAATGATAACAACAGGGCTGACAAGGTTTTCCGTCATGCTCTCGGTACAGATCCCCGCAGGGACAGGATGATGTATGAAGAAAAAGATGAATCCTTTTCGGTATGGATAAATAAGTCCAGAAGCAGGGAATATCTGTTTATTGGAACGGGAAACAAGACTACTTCAGAAATACACTATCTTAAGAGTGACGACCCGATGAGCTTTTTTGAACTAATATCGCCAAGAATAGAAGGAGTCGAGTATTATCCTGACCACAGAAACGGGAAGTTTTATTTTCTCACCAACGATGGAGGAGCTTACAATTTTAAAATAATGAGAGTGGGTACAGACATTCCCGTTAAAGTTCTCTGGAAAGAGCTTATTCCGCACAGTTCTGAAGTATATCTGGACGATTTTGATGTTTTTAAGGATTATTTGGTTCTTTCCGAAATAAGTGACGGCCGAAGAAGATTGAGACTGCTTGATTTTGATACGATGACCTTTAAAGATATTCACAGAACTGACGCTTCATCAACCGTTTATCCGGCGTCGAACCCGATGTTTGATTCCTCAAAATTCAGATACTATTACGAGTCAATGACAGAGCCTTATTCAGTTATTGATTATGATGTTACCGAGGGGGTAATGCATATACTGAAAACGAGGGAAGTAAAAGATTATGACAGTTCAGATTATGAATCGGAACTTATATTTGCAAAAGCTTCTGATGGAGAAAAAATACCGGTATCTGTAGTTTACAGAAGAGATAAATTCAGAAAAGGGGGCAGCGCATCTCTTCTTCTTGAAGCGTATGGAGCGTACGGCGATTTTTTCGATCCTGTTTTTTCGGCATCAAGACTCAGTCTTCTTGACAGAGGTTTTGTTTATGCAGTTGCACATGTAAGGGGCGGGATTGAAAAAGGTAAGAAATGGCATGATTCAGGAATGCTTCTAAACAAGAAAAACACTTTTACCGACTTTCTGTCAGTCGCGGAACATTTAATAAATTCAGGTTATACTGTTTCGGATAAACTCGTCATAAAAGGCGGCAGCGCGGGAGGAATGCTTGTGGGTGCAGTGCTCAATATGAGACCTGATTTGTTCCGTTCAGCCGTTCTTGAAGTGCCGTTTCTGGATGTGCTGAACACTATGCTTGATCCGACCCTCCATCTTACAGTGGCTGAGTATGACGAATGGGGAGATCCGGGAAAAAGAGAGTATTTTGACTACATAAGATCGTATTGTCCTTATCAAAACATAAAAAATCAGGATTATCCCGATATATTTGTTACCTCGGGAATGAACGATCCGAGAATCGGTTACTGGGAAGCTATAAAATGGACGGCAAAGGTCAGAGAGTATAACACCGCTGCTACAAATGTTCTTCTTACCATTAGTGAGACAGGTCATGGCGGTGCTTCCGGAAGATATGATCATTATAAAGAGATCGCGCAAAAATTATCTTTTATTCTAAAATCTGTCGGAATCGAAGAATAAATCTGTCAGCATGACATAAATTCATTTTCCTACTGTCAGAAAAGAAGCATTTCATGCCTGAAGTCAATTGGCACATCTATTGCATTTTATAAAGTTGCGGATATAGCAAAAACCTAAACAAAAGGAGGGTATCATGAACCTGATAAGATGGAAAGAACTGGACAGCCTGGACAAGTTGATGAATAACTTCTTTGGACAGGATACGGGCATTGCCCAAAATAATTGTGCCGGATGCAAAGCTGATGTGTATGTAAAAGACAACAACATTGTGGCCGAAATCGATATTCCGGGAATTGATGCGAAAGATGTGGAAATTTCGATTGAAGGTAACTATCTCAAAATTTCCGGTCAAAGGCATGAAGAAAAAGAGGTAAACGAAAATGATTTCTACAGAAAAGAGATCATAAAAGGTTCTTTTGAGAGGTATATAGCTTTGCCGACGGATCAGATCGATGATGAAAATGTGAAAGCAGTTTACAAAAAAGGAGTTCTTCAGATAACCGTCCCGAAGAAAGAGGAAGAAAAGAAGAGGATAGAAATAAAGGTCGAATCCGACTAAAATACTGTCCATACAGTAAAAAGGCCGTCATCTGACGGTCTTTTTTGTTGCTTTTAATATCTCTGTATGAGTATATTTGAGCAAAAGTAAAAGAGGTTGTATGAAATTCAAGACCGAATATGATGTGATCGTGATAGGCGGCGGTCCGGGAGGATGTGTTGCGGCACAGTATGCCGCCGGAGGGGGAAGTTCGGTTCTGTTGCTTGAAAGACATCGGGAAATCGGAGTTCCTGTAAGATGCGCTGAAGCTGCCGGAGCAGCGGGACTTTTAGAGTTTTTTGATCATGATCACTGGATAATAAGGAAGTATATCAAAAAATTCCGGATCAGATTCGTTTCGCCAAACGGCACTGTTCTTGACCTTAATCATAATTCGGAGGCAGCGGTTCTTGACAGAAAGATATTTGATCATGAACTTGGCAGAATGGCTTCGGAAGCAGGCGCACAAATTGTTACAGGGGCAAATGCTACAGGACTGCTAATAGATAATGGTCATGTAAAAGGTGTAACATTCGAGTATTGCGGCAAAAAAATATCTGTCAGATGCAAGGTCGTCATAGGTGCCGACGGTATAGAATCAAGAACGGGTAGATGGTCAGGAATAGATACGACACCTGATTTTTCAGATATGGAGTCATGTGTCCAATACACTGTGTTTCATGATTCGATTGAAAAAGACAGACTCGTATTTTATTTTGGAAGAGATGTGGCACCTACCGGTTATCTATGGGTTTTCCCTAAAAATGACGGAACAGCTAATGTGGGTCTTGGTGTGAACGGGCCTCATTCAAAAAAAAGAAAAGCGATGAGCTATCTGGACAGTTTTGTTAATTCAAAATATCCAAAAGTTTCAGTTTTGAACAGAACATGCGGCGGAGTTGTCTGTTCTCAGACCCTTGAAAGAATATCCGGCAACGGTTTTATGCTGGTCGGTGATGCCGCGCATCAGACAAATGCCGTTTCGGGCGGGGGGATAGTTAATGCCATGAAAGCGGGAAGAATAGCCGGTAAAGTTTCTGCGGCGGCTGTAAAAAAAGGAGACACCTGCGCCGATTCTCTTTCGGAGTACGACAGAGAGTGGTACAGGGTTCAGGGTAAAATGAACAAAAAATTCTATAAGATCAAAAGGATCATAGATAATATAAGTGACGAAACTCTTGATGATATCGCAAAAAAAATGTCTGAAAAACCTGAGAAAAAGCGTACTTTAGTCAATATATTCAAATATGCGCTTATCGGTAATCCGGGTTTGATCCTTGAGTTACCGAAACTATTCAGCTGATACGACAGGTTCAGGATCGAATCTGTCAATGTTCTGCATTATATAATTCCTTCTTTCAGGCGTATTGGAGCCCATGTAGAATTCAAGAGTTTCCGGAATGTCTTTAATGTGTTCCACATTAACCTGAATCAACCTCATATCGTTACCGATGAACCTGCCGAATTCTTTAGGAGATATTTCTCCGAGTCCCTTGAATCTTGTAATTTCAGGGTCCGCACCCAGATCCTTAACTGCCTTAGATTTTTCATTCTCGCTGTAGCAATAAACAGTAGCCTTTTTGTTTCTTACCCTAAAAAGAGGGGTTTCAAGAATATACACATGTCCTTTCAGTATAAGGTTCTCATAAAAGTGAAGAAAAAATGTCAGCAGAAGATTTCTGATGTGAAGCCCGTCCGGGTCAGAATCTGTAGCCAGGATGACCTTTGAATATCTCAGATTTTCCGTACCGTCCTCAATATTGAGTGTTTTGATTATGTTGTAGAATTCCTCGTTCTTATATATAACATCACGCTTTTTCCCGTGAACATTCAAAGGTTTTCCACGCAAAGCGAATATAGCCTGAGTCTCCACATCCCTGCTGCTGATCATACTTCCTGCAGCACTGTCACCCTCCGTTAGAAAAATAACAGATTCGTCTCCGCGCCACAGATCCTTCTTTTTTCCTGTAGGCACTTCGTTCAGATGGTATTTGCAGTCTTTCAGCTTTGGTATGCGAATGCTGGTTTTTTTTGAAAGCTCTCTCGCCTCGTTCTGAACGGCTCTAAGCTCTTTTCTGACTTTTTCATTAAGAGCTATTTTCATGTATATCTGGTCTGCGACTTCCTGATTTTTGTAGAAATAGTCTATTAAAAAGTCTTTAACTTCTGAAATTATGCCGCTTTTGATCTCCGTATTTCCAAGCTTATTCTTAGTCTGGGATTCGAACATGGGTTGCTTGACCTTTACTGCTATCGCACCTACTATGCCGTCCCTGACATCTTTTGCTTCATACAGTTTTTTCCCGTACTCGTTAACTGCTTTGAGGATCGCTTCCCTGAATGCGGACTGATGAGTTCCGCCGTCATTTGTGTACTGTCCGTTCACGAAGGAATAATAGCTTTCTCCGTATGAGTCAATGTGGGTAAGTGCGAATTCAAGCCCTTTTGAAGAATAATAAATCGGTTCATAAAGAGGATATTCCACCTGTTCGGAAAGCAGATCGAGCAGTCCGCCCGAAGAGACTATCTTTTCTCCGTTATATATGATCTTTAAACCTTTGTTCAGAAACGCGTAATACCAGAGTCTCTTGTTGACAAAATCAGTTATAAAGTTGTAATCTTTAAAAATCTCGGTATCCGGTTCGAATACGGTATATGTGCCGTCAGGCTCTTTAGATACGCCTTCAGATTCACTCAGCAGCTTTCCTCTGCTGAAAACGGCTTCCTTAAATTTTCCGGCCCTGTAGCTTCTTACCATATAAGATTCACTGAGGGCATTTACGGCTTTTGTTCCAACCCCGTTAAGCCCCACGCTGAACTGAAAAACATCGCTGTTGAATTTCCCTCCGGTATTCATTACCGACACGCAGTCTATAACTTTCCCCAGAGGTATGCCTCTTCCGTAATCTCTTACCGAAACCCTGCCGTCCTCAATATTAACGACTATTTTTTTGCCGTATCCTTCAATAAATTCGTCTATTGAGTTATCTATAATCTCTTTCAGGAGTATGTATATACCGTCCTCATAAGCACTTCCGTCGCCGAGCCTGCCTATGTACATTCCGGTTCTTAATCTTATATGCTCAAGATGTGAAAGTGTCTGGATCTTACTCTCGTCATAAACTGCGGTATTTTGATATTCGGTCATTTGGCCTTGATAGTGAATTAATTTTAACTGAACGATTATACGATATTTTTATAACAAATTCAATCCAAATATTATATTATTTTAATTGTTAAAATCTATCATATTTCATATAATTCAAACCTGATGATAAAAAGATTTGACAATACTGCCCTTTTTTTGTTCATGTGTCTCGGAATATATTCTACATACCTTCTGTATTCGGGTGAATATGCAGTACCGGTAATTACATTGATATTAATACCGTTTTTAGTTATGAAAAGATTCAGACCGTGCCTGCTGATGATTCTGACAGGATCGGCTCTTTTTGTAATAAAAAATTACGGTTATATAAGCAGTTACGGACATTCGGCTTCATTGGACGGAGAGAATATTGTGGCCTACGGGACAGTATTATCTTCAACAGATTTCGGTAGTGTGTCACGGTTGACCTTTAGAACTGATTCAATATATTATGATGGATCCATACGAAAAGCAGATTTCAGGTTTGTCAGTTTTGCGAGGGTTATTGATCTGGAGCGGGGAGACGGGATCGAAATATCAGGAAGGCTTCAAAAACCTTCCGCCCCGACGAATTATGGTGAGTATGATGCGAGGAGATATTTTTTACAGTACAATATTAACGCGGATCTTAGGTCTGCAAGATTGATATCGGTTGAAAGAAAGCCGGGTATATACAGATTAATGAATAATTTACAAAATAAGGTCACAGATATTTTCGACAGGAGACTAAGATTCAGGACGGCAAATTTTCTCTCAGCAGTAATGCTTGGAAGAAGGGAAAGGATAGAGAGAGAGGTTATAGATGAATTTTCCGGCAGTGGAGCAATTCACCTCCTTGCAGTGTCAGGGCTTCATGTGGGCTTTTTGGCCATTATTGCCGCTTTTTTCTGTTCACTGCTCAATATAAGAGGATGGTTTTTTATAGCAACCAACACCATTATTCTAACCGGATATGCTGTTTTTACAGGCGGCAGTCCATCGGTTATCAGAGCTGTTCTTATGGCAGTAATAACAATGTTGAGTTTTCCTATGAACAGAAAAATAAGGTTCATTGACATCATAGGAACTGCCGGAATTTTGAGCCTTATCTGGAATCCGAATCAAATCTTCGGTCCCGGTTTTATTCTTTCGTTCGGAGCAGCAGTTTCAATAGCTGTTATCTATCAGCCTTTAACTGAACTGGCCAGTATGATCATACCTGCCCGTTTATCAGGATTTTACATGAGCAGGATAGTTAACAGTATTGTCATATCTCTCGCAGTAACCATTGGACTTATGCCTTTTGTTCTATACATGTTCGGCAGATACAATCTGCTTTCCGTTTTTTCAAATGTATTTCTGATTCCGCTTACAGCCTTTATCTATACGGGCGGAGCGATACTTCTTGCACTGAACCCTATTGAGATCGCTAGTGCTTTTATAGCTGACATGACCGAAATCCTATACTGGTCCATACAGTTTATCGTATCTTTAACCAACAGGGTCGAAGTTTTTACACTTTACTACAGACCGGATATTCTGACCGCAGGTGCTCTTGCAGGAGCTGTTGCGGCGGTTTTTTATCTGAGGGATCACAAGACAAAAACCTTCACTGCATTATTTTTATGCTGCATTCTTGCTTATGGGGCAATATCGGTTCCTGAAAGACCATATATATATGAATTTCACACAGAAAGTAATGATACTGTTATAATTGAAAGTTGCGGAACTGTTATTCTGATAGCGGGAGCATTGACTACAGGAGAGATCAGAAATATTATCAGACCGCATCTGCTTCAAAAAAACATCCGTACTGTAGATTTCCTTGTATATATGGGAGGTCGTGGTGATATAGAAAAAACTGTCAGAGCTCTTGGAGTTCCCGTCTCGCAATTGGCCTCGTACGATGATTTTATCCATATTAGCGGTCTGATTGATCTGAACTACACTAATGGAGAATTGATTTTTAACGGCGGCAGGGTCAGGATCGGTCGAGACGGAGAGTCTTTTCTGACGGTCGGCGGTAAAACATATATTCACGTTCCTGACAGGCAAAAAAGAGCAGGTAAAAGAATAAAGCCTGTTTAATTACAGGACTTTTTCATTTGACATTTGATGCGAATAAACCTATATTCTACAACTTTTGAAAACACGGCTTCTTGAGGCTGAAAAGTTGAAATAATACCGGAGCGATCGGATGATAAGATTAATAAGAAAGAAACTGGCGATAGTATTATGGTTCGTTATAGCGGCATTTATTGCCACCATTGTATTCGAATGGGGTATGGGCGGGTTCAGTGGCCCTCAGGATGTCAGGAGCAAAGGATATATTGCCAGGATCAACGGAGAGAACATTAGTTTTTCCGAACTGAGACAGATAGAGGAAAGGTATATTAGAGAGATAAGTGAAAGGGACGAATCCGGATTGAAAGTTGCCGAAGCGAGACAGCAGGCATGGAAAGATATGATAAGAATAGTGGTTATCAGGCAGGAACTGGAAAGGCAGAACATTGTTCTTTCCAAAGATCATATATATCACGAAATACTCAATAATCCGATAGAGGTTGTCAGGAACATACCTGAATTTATGACTAATGGAACATTTGACTTGAATAAGTATCAGGAATTTATTAAAAACCCAAGTCCGCAATTCGAAAATATATACAGACAGATCGAGTTTGCCACAATGCAATCCCTTCCTTCAAACATTCTTGAGTCCAGAGTGACATCTTCACTTTTTTTGCCGGAATACGAATTGATCAAAAGGTTCAGGGACAGGCATATGCATGCAACAGTGAGCTATCTTATGGCTGATGCATCTGTTTATATGCCTGATGAATCAGAAATTACAGAAGCTCAACTTATGGGATATTTTAAAGACAACCCTCATGAGTTTATAAAGGTCCCGGAGCAGAGAAGATTTGAGTATGTCCTTTTCAGTACAGCAAGAACACCCGCCGATTCAGTAAGGGCCGATGAAGAATTGAACCGGGTGATCACACAACTTGAGAACGGTGTGCCTTTTGAGCAGGTCGCGAGAAGTTATTCAGATGATCCTTCGGCTCAAAACGGTGGAGACCTTGGGTTTATAAGCAGGGGAATGATGGTGCC
>SLFX01000098.1 GCA_007124045.1 Candidatus Delongbacteria bacterium
AATGTCAAACTCAGAGTCTATAATTCTAACGGCCAGATGGTCGACGAGCTTCTGGACAGAAGAGTTGAAAGAGGAAAATATTCAGTAGTTTTCGATGCATCAGGATTAAAAAGCGGTGTTTATTTTTACACGCTTGATACAGGTAGCATAAGACTGACGCAGAAAATGCTTCTGGTAAAATAGAAAAAAGCCCCTGTGCTGTCAGGGGCTTTTTTATTTTATAAATCATAATCAAATATGTTGACAGAATTTAATAATTCTTTTATATTTTTTCGAACTTTATTTAAATGAGGTAAATGATGTATAACAAAAGGGTGGTCGTCGCAATAGGGGGAAATTCTCTGACGCCGACAGATCAGTCCAACTGGATCGGTTCCCAGTTTAAAAATACCAGAACCAGCATTGAATCTCTGCTCCCGCTGATAGAGCAGGATTATTCAGTCGTAGTAACCCACGGCAACGGTCCTCAGGTGGGAATAGCACTCAGGAGAGTGGAGGAAACAAGAGATAAACTCCCCGATATCCCTCTCGGTGTACTTGTGGCCGACACCGAAGGCAGCATGGGTTATATGATAGAACAGTCCCTTCTCAACAAACTGAAAGAAAATGGTATAGACAGATCCGTGGCGACAGTTCTTACTCAGGTCGTTGTTGACAAAAACGACCCGGCTCTTCTCGATCCGACAAAGTATGTTGGAAGTTTCTACACCGAGGAAGAGGCTAAAAAACTCGCTGCCGAGAACGGATGGATCGTTAAAAAAGATGCGGACAGAGGATGGAGAAGGGTCGTAGGTTCACCAATACCGACAGACATAGTCAACAAAAAAATAATCAGCGGCCTTCTGGATGCGGATAACATCGTTATTGCGGCGGGCGGTGGTGGTATTCCGGTTTATGTTGATGAAAGGGGACTCTATGAAGGTGTTGACGCTGTTATTGATAAAGATACCGCGAGCGCGCTTCTCGCCAACCTTGTGGGAGCAGACGAACTCTACATAATGACGGCGGTCAGCAAAGTGGCATTAAACTTCGGAAAACCTGACCAGAAGGACCTTGACAAAATCACTCTTGAGGAAGCTGACAGATACCTCAAAGAAGGCCATTTCCCCTACGGAAGTATGGGTCCGAAAATGAAAGCGGCAATACTTTTTTTGAGAAACGGCGGAAAGAGAGTTATTATAACTGACATAGAAAAACTCTCTGAAGCAATTGAGGGAAAAAACGGAACCAGTATTGTAAAAAATTGATCTGTAAATTACAAAATGGAGATCGCTATGAGCGACAAAATAAACATCCCTGAACACTACGAAAGATGGGACGCCGATGTGAAGGTCGGAAAAAATGACGATAAAGTGGCAATAGGCTACTGGAGAGACGGCTGTAAAGGCTGCGGTATCTGCGTTGATTTGTGCCCAAAAAAAATATGGGAGCTGATCGAAGCTAAGGACAAGTGGAACGGACAGGTCGTAAGAATGACAGATGCTTCGAAATGTATTAAATGTATGCTTTGCGAGATCCACTGCCCGGACTTCTGCTTAAAAATCTATTAAAAAATAAAAGAGGTATGAAATTGAAGAAATCAGCCCGATTTTACTCCGGAGCGGAGCTCGTGGCGAAAGCCGCGATAGACGCAGGCTGCAGGTTCTACGGCGGATACCCTATCACGCCTTCCTCAGAAATAGCTGAGTTCATGTCCGTAATGCTGCCCAAAGTTGGAGGGACTTATGTTCAGATGGAAGATGAGATCGCCGCAATGGGCACGATCATCGGAGCTTCTCTCGCCGGTGTAAAATCCCTTACTGCAACAAGTGGACCGGGATTCTCGTTAAAGCAGGAAAATATCGGTTACGCCTATATGGCTGAAGTCCCCTGCGTTATCTGTAATGTCATGAGAGGCGGTCCTTCAACAGGACTTCCTACAGCTTTGGCACAGGCGGATATTATGCAGGCTAAATGGGGAACTCACGGGGATCATCCTGTCATTGCTCTGACCCCTGCTTATCTGGAGGAAATATACGAACTTACCATTAAGGCTTTCAACTTCTCGGAAATATACAGAATACCGGTAATGCTGATGCTGGACGAAGTAATTGCGCATTTAAGTGCGGCCATTAACCTGCCGGAAAAAGAATCGCTGGTAATTAAGGACCGCAGAAAACCTTCTGTTCCTCCGGAAAAATATTTTCCATACGACACTGCTTACGGCGATGTTCCCCCAATGGCGAATTTTTTTGAAGGCTACAGGTACCATGTAACCGGTCTGAGCCACGATAAAACAGGATTTCCCACCACCGATCCCGAACTTGTACAGGCCGATCAGGAAAGGCATCTCAGAAAAGTGAACTGGAAAAAGAATGAGATAGTGGACTATGAATACTATCTTATGAAAGATGCTGAGATAGTAATATTTGCTTACGGATCAACAGCAAGAGCCGCAAGAGTCGCTGTTGACAATGCCAGGAAATCAGGAATCAAGGTTGGAATGATGAGGTTTCGTGTGATATGGCCGCTTCCCGAAGCGGAGATACTCAAGCTGTGCGGAAGGGCGAAGGCAATCATCGTACCTGAAATGAATATGGGTCAGCTAAGCGATGTTATTGAAAGATACGCGGCAGACAGAACAAAAATAATCAGAATAAATCATGTCGGTGGAGTACCCATACACCCGACAGATATTCATAACAAGATCAGGGAGGCTCTGTAATGGCTTTCGAATACGAAAAATACTTAAGAATGGACAAAATTCCTCATCTGTGGTGCCCCGGATGCGGTATCGGGATAGTTTTGAAAGCGATGCTCCGCTCTGTTGAAAATGTCGGATGGGACAAGAACGATATTTCATTCGTCTCAGGTATCGGATGCACAAGCAGAGCTCCCGGTTATATTGATTGTAACACACTCCACACAACGCACGGAAGAGCACTTTCATTCGCGACCGGGGTCAAACTCGCGAAACCTGACAAGAATCTTGTTGTTTTCTCAGGAGATGGCGATGCGACAGCTATCGGAGGAAACCACTTTATTCACGCCTGCAGAAGAAACATTGATATGACCCTTGTGGTCGTGAACAACAATGTTTACGGGATGACAGGCGGACAGCACTCCCCCACAACACCGATCGGTTACAAGACCAACACAACGATCTACGGTAACATTGATCCAACCTTCGACATCTGTCTTCTCGCTAAAGCCGCCGGAGCATCTTATGTGGCCAGAGCGACTGTCAACAAGGGAAGAGTTCTGGAAAAATATATTACAAAAGGATTCCAGAATAAAGGTTTTTCCGTCATCGTAGCCACCGCAAACTGCCACACCCAGTTCGGCAGAAAGAACAAAATGAGCGACCCCATCTCTTCGAGAAAGTGGATAGAATCAAGAGAGATACCTCTTGAAAAAGCGAGAACTATGAAAGCGGCTGAGCTTAAAGACAAAGTAATTACCGGTGAATTCACTACCGATGAAGCAGAAACCACTTTCTGGGAAAACTACAACTCGCCGGTACACGAATATACAGAAGCGTACGCTAAGATCATAGAAAAAGTGCAGGAAAAATAATTTTAATCACGGAGATTTAGAATGAAAATCGATCATTATGAAGCCCGTTTCGCCGGAGTCGGCGGCCAGGGAGTTATCCTTGCGGGAAAGATCCTCGCTTACGGTATGGTCAGCTTTGAAGACTGCAGGGCTATAGAAACACCGACTTATACGGCTCAGGTAAGGGGCGGGGCAACGAAGGTTGATGTCGTGATAGATAAAAACCATATCGAATATCCCAGAACCGAGTATCTTGATTTTTTCCTCTCACTGCACCAGAAATCCTTTAATATATATTTTAAGGATATCAAGAACGATGCGATAGTGGTAGCTGATCCCAACCTGACGCCGAAGATACCTGAGAACATACCCCAGAAACTCATCCTTGTTGACCTTATCGAAATAGCAAAAAGGGAAATGGGAAAAACTCTTTATTCGGCTGTAATGGCAGTCGGGGTATTTGCGGGACTTACGCGAATAATAAAAGAAAGTAATATACAGAAGGCAGTCCTTGACAACGCACCTAAAGGAACTGAGCTTGATAATCTTAAAGCTGTGAAGATCGGTATAGAACTCGGGAAAAAGGCCAGAAAAAGCAAAGAAAAGATCATAAAGCTTTCAATTGACGATGTTTCAATACCTGAATCCGGAAAATAAAACGGAGTGCTTTATGCTTGAATTAAGTCTTGTCATGGTAAAGCCCGATGCTTATTCGACAAAAAAGCTCGGCACAATAATTTCTATGCTTGAAGCTAACGATTTTCATGTTGTCGGCATAAAATCAGTGAATTTGACTAAAGAGCTGGCTAAAAGATTCTATTTCGTTCATGAAGGAAAAGAGTTTTTTGAAAGACTTACAGACTACATGAGTTCTGCGACAGTGGCCGCGATCTGCGTTGAAAAAGACAACTGCGTAACTGATCTTCGGAAACTGATAGGCGCGACCGACCCTGCCCAGGCAGAGGAAGGCACAATAAGGAAAGTTTGCGGAATGACAAAACAACAGAATGCCGTTCATGCTTCCGATTCTGTTGAAAACGCGAAAAAAGAGATAAGATTCTTCTTTTCAGATATTGAGCTATACTCTTACAGATTCATCAGATACTAACATTCGCGTATTTGCGCAAAAGAAAAAACCCAAGAATTCTTGGGTTTTTTTATGCCCGGGACTGGGATCGAACCAGCACAGCATTGCTGCCACCAGACCCTGAACCTGGCGCGTCTGCCAATTCCGCCACCCGGTCATTTTCAGGGGTTAAATATACCAAATTCTTTTTCAAAGTCAAGTGTTGAAAACGGAATTTTGACATCCGTTGTTTCCACTTGTAAATTTTTGATTATTGCTTTATATTGCTTATGTTATTAATTTTTGCAAAT
>SLFX01000071.1 GCA_007124045.1 Candidatus Delongbacteria bacterium
AACTACAGCCTTACCCTGTCATGGATGCGGAGAAGGGATTAAAACTTATGAAACCAGCTTGTTCTGTCGTTTCTTGTTTCTGATGGGGCAAAAATCCTCAAATCCGGAAAAAAACTGGTCTGCCCGTCATAAACTGTTATTACTCCGGCATTGTAGGACATACGGTCGGAATTGATTCCTGTTATCAACTCCACAGACCTTTTTTTATTAAGACTTTTCGCTGCTTCAGAAAGAAATGAACTTATTCTGACTGAGCATAAGTTTATATCACCGGTTATTTCAACAAAGGTCTCTTTTTCATTTCTGCTCATTTCATTTCCGCTGAAAATAAAATCAGTCCCCGAAAGTCTGATGAATTTTACTTCAGAAACAGTCGAATATGCCGCATCAAGCAGCTCGTCAATATGCATCGAAACAGTTTTATCCAAAACATAACCGTCTTCTGAAGTTCTGTAAATAAAAGTCTCTGTTGTAAAACCGGTTCCGGTAATATCTTTTCCGCCGCAATCAAACTCTTCAAAATATTCAATAACCTCTTCATTTTCTCCCGACACGAAATCAGGAGTCTTTGATGTGTAGTATTCTTCAAGCATCTCACCGTCTCTCTCCGGGGGATGATCTTTGAGATTAAAAAACCAGCTGCTGCTGCTTCGCAGCGGATCGTAACCTATATAAAATCTGTATTCGGGATAAAGAGAAAACCTGTCGTCAAAATATGTCAGTTTTGTTGAAAAGTATGCATCATTGTCATAGCTTTTACCCCATATCCACTCAAGAGAACTCTTACGGTTCGGGTTTAATGCTGCTCTTTCGATAATTTCCATTATCCTGATTTTTTCTCTGTATTCCGATTCCTTGTTCAGATCCTTAAAGGTACTTTCATAAAATTCAAAACTTTCACCGCCTAACTGCATATTATGCACTCTAAGGATCTCTGATTTTTCCATTACATCCGAAATTGAGTCCAGAAGCTCACTTATGGTGACACCGATTCTTTCTTTCTTCCTGTAATCGTTTCTGTTCCTTTCGTAAACTTCCACCTGATACTCAGAAAATATTCTTCTTGAAAGAGAGATCTTATTTAGAAGCTGCTCTATCTGTTCCTTTACATAGTCAGATTTTACACTGTCCAACAAAGAACTCACAGCAACCGAATCGGAAGTCAGATCCGATCTTCTTCGATCATACTCTTCACCGCATGCCGGCATCATGAGACAAAAGACCGAAATTGATATGTATAGATGCAGGTATTTCATAAGAGCGGAATTTAAGATAAGTTTTTAAAAATATCAACGGGATTTTCAAACTTAAAAACATTATATCCGGTCTTAGCCGAAAGTTCTTGTATGTTCATATCATCAAGGAAGAGCCCGTCGCTGTTAAGACATGCAGGAGGTATTAATAAAATATCTTCGGGTGATACGGCTCTACCCGCCGCTGCAGCAATATCCGATCCTGAAAGAAGACCTGCAACGCTTACCGGATATCCAAAAAGACTATTGGACACCTTTACTACTTCTGTTTGAAGGTTTTTAACATTTTTAAAATATCGCAGAACAAGACTGCTGATAACAGGAAAAAAAAGCTCTCCCGTTATCAGCTTTATTCTGATTCCCGGATCTACAGATTCCGGTATGTCTGTTATACTTTCTTTGAACCTTTCAATAAAATTCCTCGTCATACCTATACCATTCTCGAACTGCTGATAAGATTCATAATGATCTTCTGAAGGGATTTCAACACCCGCTTTTAGATAAAACTCATCGGCGGCAAAAACAAAGCCGGTCCCAAATTTTTTTTTGAATGAACTGCTGAAAGAATTTATCAAAGATACGACCTCAGCGGATTTTTTTGAAGAAACAGTCCTTAAATGCGTCAGTTTGTCCCTGTGTGCTGTCAAACCCACGGGCACAACTGCAAGAGAAGCAACTCCGGGATACAGTCCGGACATTATCTCTATCGTTTCTTTTAAAACTTTGCCGTCATTGATGCCGGGACATAAAACTATTTGTGCATGCAGTTCTATTCCTCTTTCTGTCAGATATTTTATCTTATTTATTAAGCCGTCATCTCTGCTGACACCCAAAAGTTTCTTTCTTGCAGCCGGGTCGGCTGCATGAACTGAAATGTAAAGCGGAGTAAGTTTCATTTCGACTATTTTATCAAGCTCTTGCTGTTTTATGTTAGTAAGAGTAAAATAGTTTCCGTACAGAAACGAGTATCTGTAATCTTCATCCTTAACATAAAGTGTTTTTCTCAATCCGGGAGGATTCTGATCTATAAAGCAGAAAATACATTTATTTCCGCAGTGTCTGACCTTCATTCCCTCTACAACTATACCGACCGGCTTTGAACCGCTGAATAATACTTCACGGTCTATATTTTTCGAACTGATAAGTATCTTAATATCATCCGAAGCTGTGTAAAACTGAAAATCCAGCTCGTCACTGACCTTTTTACCATTCACGGAAATTATCTTATCGCCTTTTATGATTCCGGCTTTGAAAGCAGGAGAGCCTTTCTTGACAGCAGTTATCTTAAGCATATCAGTTAAAATACTTCCTGAAAGGGCTTTTCCAGCAGTTCTCTATATCGAACATATCTGTTTCAATTATTCTACCGCTAAAATCATTTACCACGGCACGATACTCGTTTGTTGTGGTACCTATTTGAACAGCCAGCTCTGTTTCTATCAGCATGTCTGCCGATTTCAGATCTTTCATTTCCACAACAAATGCTGCCGGAACTTCTGCAAAGAGAGTCTTTACCTTGTCATTTACGAAAATATCGAATCCTTTTTTTCCGCCGATCGCCATTTCGGCCAGTGCTATAAGAGCTCCGCCTTCACTCACATCTGAGGCTGCTAGTATATTTCCGTTCACGATATTCTGATGAATCAATCTGTATATCTTTTTTGCAGTATCCATTTTTATCTCCGGTACTTTTGTTCCCAGCTGACCAAGTCTGTCAGCGAAGACAGACCCTCCCAGATATGCATGTGTATAATCGCCTACAAGCAATATAGGAGAACCTGATCTTTTAATATCCGGAGATACTGTTTTTCTCCAGTCGTCAACAACTGACCGGGCGGATATACATACAACCGGCGGTATTTCAATAACCGTTTCTTTGTTTTTATAGGTTGATGAAAGTGAATCTTTTCCTGAAATTATTGGAGTCCTGAAATACCTGCATGCTTCGCTCAAAGCTTCCGCCGTTCTGTAGAGATCTGCCAGATTAGATTCTGTGGGTTTTGGCCAGATGTGATTTTCTATAAGGAATATCTTATCAGGATCACCACCGAGTGCAATAACATTGCTGAGAGCCTCGTGGTATGCCCAGAGAGTTCCTTTGTAGGGATCTATTCTATTCATTACAGGATTAAGACCGTGACCGAATATCAGAGCTGCATCTGAATTATGAAGAGGTTTTAATATACATCCTCCTGTCGGACCGTCGTTGTTCTTCCCGCATAACGGACCATCAACACAGGCACCCTGAACCCCGTGATCATACTGTCTTATAACAGGCTCTTTGGAACAAACATTCAAATGAGAAATTATATCTTTAAATGCTTCTGTATAGTTTATTTCCTCCTCGTAGAACTCCGGCTCTTTCAGTCCTGTTTTCGGAACCGTTGTTGCGGTTATGGTCTCAAGCGGCTGACCGTCATGTAAAAATTCCATGTCCAGATCGCATACAAGTTCACCGCTGTCATAAATAACGAGTCTTTTCGTATCAGTGGCTTTGCCGAGTACGAACCATTCAACATTATACTTTTCGCATACCTGAGATATTTTCGGAATGTTCTCCTCCGGTACAGCAGCAACCATTCTTTCCTGAGACTCGGATATCCACTTCTCAAACGACGACAAACCGGGATATTTGAGAGGTATTCTGTCAAGATGGACTTCCGCCCCCGTTTTTTCACCCATCTCTCCAACCGCAGATGAGTATCCCCCCGCTCCGCAGTCTGTCAGAGCTGTAAAAACATCCATATCACGGAGTTCGATCAGGCAGTCAAAAGTCCGTTTTTCCTCAATAGGATTTCCGATCTGCACCGCTCCGCTGTTCAAATTAGCGGTCTTTTCGGTCATTTCAGCAGAGGAAAATGTGGCTCCGTGAATACCGTCCTTACCGGTTCTTCCTCCGAAAGAAACAAAAAGATCCCCTTTACGACACTGACCCTTTTTTGCATATTTCAGAGGTACGATACCGTCGGCACCCACGAGTACAGTGGGTTTCGGTCCGAAATCCTTGTGGAAATGAAAAGAACCGTTATTAGTCGGTATTCCCATTCTGTTGCCGTAATCTCTTACACCTTCCACAACTCCGGTCAGAATACGCCTGGGATGAAGACATCCGGGAAGAACATCCTCCAGCTTCATATCTGGATCTCCCAGACAAAATACATTGATTGAAGATATATTCCTTGCTCCTTTACCAGTACCTGCTATATCTCTTAAAACACCGCCCGTACCTGTCATCGCTCCCCCGTAAGGGTCCAGGCCTGAAGGCGAATTATGCGTTTCAGCTTTTATACAGATTCCGTATTCCTCGTCTCCTGCTCTCGTAAATCTAAACACTCCTGAATTGTCCTCGAATTTAGATATCACATCAGGGTGTGCTATCTCTTTTTCGGTATCCCGGACAAGACCGATTATAGACCTTTTTTCTACACCGTCCAGGATAACTCCGGCCTTGAAAGTTTTGTGACCGCAATGCTCAGACCATGTCTGGGCAAGAGTTTCAAGCTCAACATCGTAAGCATCCCTTCCGATCTTTATATAATGATCTTTTATGGTTCTCATTTCATGAAGATTCAAAAACAATTTATAATCTGACAAATCCATCAGTTCATCATCATTCATATTTCTTATCGGAATAACCGCTGTATTTGCCGGTTTCA
>SLFX01000113.1 GCA_007124045.1 Candidatus Delongbacteria bacterium
GATATGAAAGTGAAAAAATGATCAGAATTATTACCGGTAAAATTTTTTTCATAAGAGTCCACCGTTTAAATTACTGTGTAATATAGACAAAAATATCAGTTATTGCGATGATTAGTTTAATAAAAATACAGTTTGATTTTTTGTTTTACAAGTTGATATAATTCGATTATATTTTAAGCCGTGAAGAAAAGGACTTTAAAATATACACCGGAATTCAAAAGAGAAGTATGCGAAACAGCTCTTTCTCAGACTATCCGAAAAGCAGCTGATCTTTACGGAGTGAATAAGGAAACTGTCACGCGCTGGCTGAAAACTTACAAGAAAATGCTTGTCACGGTAACTCCCCGAGACACGGTAAAAACAGACGAATGTATTCTATACATTTACTTTGATGTGGTCGCCAGCACATTCAGGTCCGGCAGTTACTACAATCTTTACCAGTTCAATATATACGACGGTCCGGGAACTATTACCACAATAGGTTTCGCAGCATCAAAAGACAACGACAATATATGCCTTTTTCTTGATTATGTCCTTACAACCTTAAAGGAAATGAACAGATTCAGCGTCAAAGAGATAAGAACGAACATCTATTATCTTGCACAGAAAGGCAACTACACCATCTATAAAAGCTCGATCGAAAACAAATTCGGGGTTAAACTTCAAATAGCTGAAAGCAGGTCGTTCGGAAACAAGAACATCAAGATAGAAGCAGGATCAGGAACCGGCAAAAAAGAGATCATCGCCAAAGCTTACAAGAAATTAATAACTGCCCAGGAAACCGAAAAACTCTCAGACGGGATACTCATGCCTCCGTTGTTCATAGATGATTTTATCAAAGACTGCGACAATATTTTAAGTTTCAGTAATTACTGGAATGTTCTGAATCTGCCCGAAAAACAAAGCTCAATACTTTTTGAAGTTATAAAACAGGTTGAGAAAATGGCGGATGAGGCAAAAATAGAGTTTGAATTCGATAAAGCTATGGATTTTTATCACAGGATCTATCTTACGGTACCTGAAAACGAAAAATCTGCGGATATGCGTACGGGGACTATGATCAAACAGGCAGAGATATATTACCATCTCGACAACCTCGAAACTTCAAAAGAACTGCTCGAAGACTGCCTGGAGCTGTCAGAAAGACACAACTGCGTTTCCAAGGCAGCAAAAGCACAGTATTATCTCGGAATGATCGAGTATCTGATGTCTGAGAACAGCAAAGCAGACCGTCATTTTGTTATGGCAATAGCAAATTATGAGAAAGCGGGGGAGTCTCCGGCATCATTCGATTATATTCAGGCAAAGGTCAGAAAAGAGATGAATACGGGACTGACCGGGCAGGCTGTCAACATCATTGATGATTTTATAATAAAAACTTCGTCAGGCGGTATAACTTCTTTTACGGCAAAAGCATACGGACTGAAGGGAACGGCTCTTTATATGAAAGGAGATTTTGAAGGAACCGAAAAATGTTATCTCAGTCAGCTCAGGATCGCTGAAGAACTCAAAGATCACAACGAAATTGCTTTAAGCCTCACCTGTCTCGTCACTCTTTATGGATATCTTGATTCAAAAACATACTCCGAACTTTGCAGTCTGCTTAAAAGGATCAAAGACATATCTCATTTAACACGAAAGAAAACATATTCGGCTGAATCAAATTTTGCACTGGGTGTGTATTATTTCAGAAAGAATGATCACGAAAAGGCAGTCCGTCATCTTCATATCTCACTTTCAGGACTGAAAATCCTTAAGCACAGTTACAAATATTCATCAAATCTTTATTTTCTCGGCAGATCACTTTTTCTTAATGAGAAATATCTAAGGTCTGCAAAGTTATTCAAAGAGCTTTTACTTCAGGAAAACTCAGGCTTTTTACTCCATGCTCTGGATCACCTTGGCATGATCTACTTTAAAAGAGAGAACTGGAGAAAAGCGGTATTCTATTTCAAAAAAACAATATCTTCCGTAAATGGAAATGATCAGCATTATTTTAAGGCGACAGCTTTCAAACATCTGGGGATCATATACGAAGTGCATAGGCAGGTTCCCAAAAAAGCTCTGAAATATTATCTTGGATCAAAAAAGCATTTTGAGTTACATCAGAAGATCGATCCGGACTACGATATTTCTGAGCAACTGGCCTTTTTAAATCAAAAAATAAATGCGGAAATGTGAAAACCGACCCGGTTTTTGTACGGATTTTTGCCCTATTTTGAGTGTCGTAGTTCGCAAACATTGTAATATCATTATATTGCCCTCAACCTAACAATTGGAGGGCAACATGAAAAAATATATAGCAATAGTTCTCATCGCAATGTCACTGATGTTTTCACCCGTCGTAAGAGCGGAAACGACTGTTAATCCTAACTGGGTATGGGTAGGTACAAGTTGGGTATGGGTAGGAGCAAAAGACCCCTACGAACCACCACCACCCCCAATGCCTGTAAAATAGGATCTTAGAATACGGTTGTAAAAAAACAGCAAGGTGAAATCAAAATGCAGAATTTTCATGAAGACAAAAAGATCAATATGTTCGATCGCACGGAGGTAAGAAAACTGTGCGGAGAATTCAAATGCACACCTTATGATCTTTATGTGGCGTACAGAAAAATGGGCGACTCCTACAAAAGCGTAAGAAACTACATCGAAAAAGTTTACTCTAAAAATTATGTTCAATTCACAATGGCGCACAGTAAGAAATGAAAATCCACAAGGAACTTATACTTGAAGCGATCAAAAACAGAAGAACTCTTATAGCTGAGCACCGTTACTGCGAAACTATTACCGATCTTCTAACTGTTGAAGTGTGGCCGTACAGACTGGACGGTGATTTTCTTGTCTGCCACGATATCAAAGCAGATCAGCCTTACGCCATCAACCTCGGCTATGTAACAAAAATGCAATTTGGCGAAGCAAGGGATATAATCCTGCCGCAAAGATCAGTACCCGAATAGAACAAAGCAACATGTCACTTCTCCCCTCAAAAAACGCAGATCCGGCTTTACTCCTCAACCGGTCTGCGTTTTTTGTTTATTCCGGGAAATATTTGTCCATGCAGACAGGGCAGATCGTATGACTGAACTCCGCTTCAGAATGTTTGTCAATGTATGACTCAAGCTGTGTCCATGATTCGTCGTCGTTCCTTATCTTTTTGCAGTAAGAACATACCGGTAAAAGTCCGCTAAGAACCTTAATTTTCTTTTTCGCATCTTCGAGTTCTTTATTCTTCCTGTCTAGTTCTCTTAAAGTTGCAGAAAGATCATTGTTGAGTTTTGTCATACTCATAAAAAGTTCATCGCCGGTTACACTATATCTGTCTCCGAAAATGATGTAACCTGATTCTACTGATTCGAATGTGCATTTAAGTGAAAAATCTATTCCGTTTCCCCCTTTAAAATCAAGAGTCAGATTTTTAGTTCCGCTTATGATTTTTTCAAGAGAGAAAGCACTTTGTTCGGTTAATAGATCGTATAGCGTTGAAGGTATTTCCACATCTTTGGCTGCAAGTTCTTTAAACCTTTTACTCATTTCGAGAAAAGTAAAATCCTCAGATGTAACGAACCAGATCATATCCTCAGAACTTTCGGCATATTTTTTAAGTGCGGAAAGATTATCTCCATCAAAACTATAACTCATTATTTATTCCATCCTTCAACAAGCTCTTTTGCCCGAACGGGATCAGCAGCAAAGCCGTCGGCTCCGATCTTCTTCCACAATTCGGGATTATCGTTGAATACTCCGCCGCCGACAAGAATTTTAACTCCCTTGAATTCATCGTCTTTTTTTAATTCGGAGACAATTTCTGCGGCCTTATCAATATTAAAAGGCATAGTTACCGATATAGCCAGGACATCCGGCATGAAATCTTTTACAAGCCTGAATAGTTCATCTTTCGGAGTGTCCGCTCCAAGAAATCTTACATCCCATCCGCTCAGTTCGAACACATCGGAAAGCATCCACGCGCCTATCTGGTGAAACTCATTCGGAGAAGAAGTTATAAGAAGTTTCCCTTTAGTTTTTTCCGTTCTGGAATTTCTTGTAGTTATGCTTGCGAGAAGACGGGTGACAACTGCCGAGGCAAGATGCTCCTGAGCGACGGATATGTCATCTTTTTCCCACATTACGCCAACATCATACATTGCAGGCTGTATTATGTACTGATAAAAAGCCGGTATGTCGTCCTGAGATTTTATAAATCCGTCGGAAATTTCTAAGCACTTTGAAATATTGCCGTTCAAAAGCGCAGCTCTGAAGCTGTTTTTCATTTCAAGCCATTTATTGTCCACCGGGGGCGGCTGAAGACTTATATCTTTTGAAATTTCTAAAAGGTCTTCGTGTTTCGAAATTATCCAGTCATAGATTATGCCGACTTCCTCTGAAGTTCTTTCCGAGCATGACAAATGAAAAACTATTTTCCAGTTCTCAAGAGCGACCGGGAAATAATCAGGAGAAAACTTATGTCCGAGATATGCCCTGTAAACCCACGGCAGAGTTTGGGACATAAGGTCGTAGAAACCGAGTTTGAAGACATTGGAAAGAAAAAATAAATGATTCCTGTGATTGTCATACATCATTTTAAGAGAATTTCCGCCGATAAGGTCGTTTATGTTGTCAAACTCAGACATCCTTTTGTTCATTAATTCGAGAAGCTGAGGTATTCTCATTGAATATTCTGTCGCTGATTCCGAAGAAACGGAAGGCAACTTTCTGCATTCCTCAATAAATTTGCTGTACAGCTCATTTTTACACATGGATCTGCCTCCGAATTAGTTTCAGTTTGAATTATACTTTTTGCTAGGCAGAATGTCAATACCAAAATTCAGCTAAATAAAAAACGATCTTTTTTCCCTTGTACTTTTCACGCAAATTCATATATTTAGGTTAATATTA
>SLFX01000102.1 GCA_007124045.1 Candidatus Delongbacteria bacterium
CGTATTCCTCTTTCCAGATGTTGGCGATCATTGACTTGTGATACCTGATCATGTCGAGAAGTGGAACGCCGCAGTAGATCGCCTTCATCAGATCAGGCCGCTGTGTTATCATCGCACCTGTCAGAAGCCCGCCATTACTGCCGCCGGTCATCACCAGTTTATCGCGGCAGGTGTATCCGTTGTCCAAAAGCCATTCGGCCGCGGCTATATAGTCGTCGAAAACATTCTGCTTATTTTCGAACATTCCAGCCTTATGCCACTCTTCCCCGTACTCTCCGCCGCCGCGGAGGTTCGGGACGGCCACGATCCCGCCCGCTTCGAGCCAGACTGCATAAGACGAACTGAAAGCCGGAGTAATTGACACATTGAAGCCGCCGTAGGCATACATATAACAGGGCGTGTTTTTATCCGGCTTTGAATCTTTCTTTTTTATCAAAAACATTGAAACTTTTGTACCGTCTTTGGACGGGTACCATACCTGCTCGGTTTCATAGTCAAAGAATCTGAAATCAAAATCAGGCATAAAATACTGCTTTGCTTTTCCACTTTCGGCATCATATTTATATATCCCCGAAGGAAGTGTAAAAGAAGAGAACCAAAGCCATACATCGGAATTTTTCTGCCTTCCCCATATTGCCGCCGTTCCTACATCCGGAAGACAAACATCTTTCAGATAACTCCCGTCAACATCATATATCTGAATAAGAGAACAGGCATTTTTCAGGTATGTGACATACAAAAGACCGTTTATTATTCTGCAATCCTCGATATTCTGATCCTTTTCCGGGATTATCACTTTCCAGTTCTCTTTGCGGCAATCTTTTGCATCTGTGACATAAATCTTTTTGTTCGGGGCATCCTTATCTGTCAGAATAATTATTTTGTCTCCGAAGAAAAAAGAATGATATTGTGCATCAAAACTGTCTTCCAGAACAGTCAGTTCATCGTCATCTTTCTTTTTGAAGTATATGCAGTTTTTATAAAATTTACCCTTACTCACGATCAAGTATCTGCCGTCTTCTGAATAGTATGCACTATACCAGTTCTCTTTTACCTCAGTGTCGTAATAAAGCTTAATATCTTCGCTCTTATCCGTCCCGAGCCTGTGATAATACACCGCCCGCCAGTAAAATTCCTCGCCTTCTGGAACTTCGCCTTTTAGAGGAAGGGTTGCATAATAAAAACCTTTTCCTTCAACATCCCAGTCGGTAATATGCTGTTTCCAGCCTTTAACTTCATCTTTAAGAATTTCTCCTGTTTCGATATCCATAACTTTAAGTACGGGAGCTTCGTTACCGCCTTTTGCCACACCGTAAC
Source organism: Candidatus Delongbacteria bacterium (assembly GCA_007124045.1). Classification (GTDB taxonomy): domain Bacteria; phylum UBA4055; class UBA4055; order UBA4055; family UBA4055; genus SLFX01. Next base: position 1,318 of record SLFX01000102.1, read on the forward strand.
AGAGCAGTTTTCCGTCTCTTGAAGGTCTGTAATAGCTCAAAGTCTCATCCTCCGCCCATTTATTCGGATCGATGAGTATTTCAAGAGGAGAATTTTCATCCTTCTGAGTATAAAGTATCCATTTTTCATCATCAGCGTTCTTTTTGGACTGAAAAATCCTTTCGCCGTCAAGCGCTTTATGCGGAATACTCATTTCATCTATCTTCATAAATCCGAGAAGCCTTTCCTTAAGCTTGTCCCTGAAAGATATTCTTGAAATATAGCTTTCTGTAAAATCGTTCTGAGTTTTATCCCACGCAAGAACTTCTTGCTCCTTATTGTTCTCAAGCCATCTGTACGGGTCTTTGATCTCTGTGCCGTGAAGCACATCAGTAACTTCAACCTTTTTCGTTTCGGGGTAATCCAATTTCATCACTTTTCTCCGTTATTATCTATTTTTGTCTGTTTCTTTTTCAATCTTCTCCAGCTTCCAGTAAAGCACAGTGCAAGGAAAGTAAGAATAAGACTAAGTTTGAACATTTTCATCCCTGAGTATTTTATACTTTCAAAAATTCCTCTATTGTGCTCAATCTGTTCATTCCTGCAAGCTTATGTTCTGTGATTTTTGCTCTCTTCGACCAGTAAACATCGCCGGTCATTTCAAAAAGGTCTTTTTCAATTCTCAGCACAAAAGGATAATGCATCATTTTTAGGGCGTATTTTTTGGCTTTTATCAGCATACCGGAGTCATTGTTGGATATACCGAGAGCGTAATAAGCTTTACTGACGGATCCGAAATCTACATTTAGGCTTTTGAGCTTCGAAAGCTTATCGTTTATAGGCCCTTCTTCCTCTTTTATTCCTGTCATAAGTCCGAGTATGGAAATCATCAAATCGTTTCTGAATTTTCCCGCCTGCCTTTGTGTAAAATGGTTTATATCTATAAGTTTCTGCCTCAGTTTTTTCATCTCCTTCAAATCGCGTGTTACGAAAGCATGGGCTGTCAGCAGAGAATACATTTCCCAGTAGCACTTTCCTGTTCCAAACTTTGCTATTTCGGCAGAGTACTCTTCCGCTTTTTTCAGATCCTTTCTGTTTTTTTCGCCGTAGAGATATTTTATTGTATAAGCACCTGATTTGATATCGGAAACAATTGATGCGGCGACTTCTTCGGCAATTTTCAGCGAAAGATCGTAAGATCCGGAAGAAGCGGTTATAAAAGCGATCCTCGATTTTGTGTAAGGAACCTCGACGGGATGGTTTATTGCATAACCGTAATATAAACCCTCAAGCATTGATCTGTAAGCCTGCCTTATCCTGCCTAAGCTCAGGTAATATGTTGCAAGATTTGTAGTCATCAGCGGAAGTTCTGACTCTTTTTGAAAATCCTTTAGAAGTTTGCAGGACTTTTCGGAATAATTTAAAGATTTTTTCATGTATGACGGCTTAAAGTCATTATATGCGAGATTTGAATAAAGTATTGAGTAGTCATTAAGAATTCCAAACCTGTCGGATGAGTTAATGTCTCTGTATTTCATAAGCTCGTCAAGGCACTCTTTTGATCTTTCCATATCGTCCCTGTGCATCGCGATGGTGTTTTTTAAAAGTAAAAACTGTATCGTCTGCGGTTCATCCATTTCTTTTTCTGCCGAATACAAAAAGTTCATGCCTTCTTTTTCCATTTCTCTGTTGCCCGGAAGAAAAAACGCGTACCAGACATAATCAAAATAAAAATAAATAGCCTCACTGCCAAAAAAACTGTTCCTGATGTCTCTAAAAAGCTTACATACCTCCTTTTCATCCATTTGGTAGCAATGGGTTCTTGCCTTTGTCCATTTGTAATATTTATCTTCGCCCTTAAGCTCTCCGTATCTTTCCAAAAGTCCTTCGGGCGCTCTCATTTCAGTAGCAAAAACAAGCCTTGCAATATCCAGAAGGAGTTTTTCTTTTCCTTTCCAGTCTTTAACTTCGAGCGCGGCTTTTGTAGCAGGCCTTGTAACATCTGTTCCGGCCTCAAAATTTCCCTGTCCTGTCAGTATTTCGATCAGCTCCGATGTTTTGGATGTGATCTTTTTTTGTACCGAGAGACTGAAAGCTTTTCTTAATATTGCCGTTGCCTCAATTCCTTCTTTACTGCCTTTCAAAGTTATACATATTCCTGCCGCAAGCTCGAGTGCTCTCTGATCTTCGGCTTCGAAAAAAAGATTGAAGGCTTTGATCTTCTTTTTAACTGAAACTGTGCCTGTATCAAGTATGGATTCGGCTATTTTTTTCCTGAAAAAATCAATTTTCTTTTTTAGAAGCCTTTCATATATCGTCTCTCTGATTATTGTGTTCGCAAATTCCGACTCTCCCTCATTGGCCGATTTTCTTATTATTCCTTCGCTTTCAGCTTTGCTTAAAACCGTATTATAGAGTTTGTCTTTCAGTTTTACTACATCCTTAACAACTTTTCTGTCGAATATGTCTCCGTAAACAGAGCCTCCGTCAATGAATTCGGGCCCGTTTTCGGGTATCTGATTCAGCTTGAGCAGAATGACTTCCTGAAGAGAATACGGAATTTCCCCGCTTTTTTTTGTTTCAGCGTTCAAATAAGGAAGTATTCCCGATACGAATAAAGGATTACCGTGGGTGGTTTTTTCTATCTCCCTGCTCGCCTTAAGAGTCAGCTCAATGCCTGTTACAAGCCTGATTATATTTTGTATATCTTTTTGGCTGAACGGTTTGATGTCCATAATAAGCGGTTCGTAAAAACAGAGAGGCGTTATTTTGATCTTTTCTTTTCCTATGGTAGTAGCTATGAAATTTACATAAGGGTTTCCTTCGTTTATCATCCTCCGGAAAGTGAAAAGGCTTCTATCATCCGCAAAATGAAGATCGTCAATGTAAATGAGCACTGGCTTTGAGATCGAGCTGAATTTTCTGATGATTTGTGCTGAATTGAGCCCCTTAAAAAATTCACTGTTTTTAAAAAGCCCGTCCGGTTCATCCGAACCGTAAATGCCTTTCAGCCTTATAAGATTTTTTTGCCCGAGAGTCTCAATTATCCTCTGGGCAAGTACGGTTTTTCCTATTCCTGACGGTCCGTTAAGAATAACAAGAGCCTTTCTGCCTCCTGCAAAAAAATCCAGGCAGGATCGTAATTCCTCTTCCCTGCCTACAAAAACGCTTTTCTTATCCCTTTTTTTGCCGGTAATCTCGAATATCTCCCGTTCGCCGACACCTTTGTAAACTTGTTTTCCGGCCGGAAGAGTGTTGAGCATGGTTTTTACCGCGCCGGCAAATGATGAGTCGGCGAATACCTTGTAATGTTCTGCCTTTACGGCGATCCTAGCCGCAAGATTCACATTCGATCCCAGAAATGTAAACTCCCACCTTTTTTCATTCCCGATTATCCCGCAGTAGCCGCGCTCAAGTGTTCCGCCGATCCTTACAGGAATAAGATTTTCTTTTGCTTTTTTTGAAAATTCTTTGAGAAGATCGTAGATTTTAACCGGGGCATCGGCGGCATAAACGGGAGCTCCTGCAGAAAGCAGAACCATCCACCCTTTGTCGAGTTTTTCTATCTTGTTTATA
>SLFX01000112.1 GCA_007124045.1 Candidatus Delongbacteria bacterium
TATAATCGCCATAAACTTCCGGTCCGAGAAGACGGGTGTTCACGACACTGATCAAAACACCAAAGAAAATCCCCAGTATCATTGAAATGTATAAAGCGCCCGCCTGCTTAACCTTTCTTCTGTTGAGATGCTGTAGTAAAATATTATTTTTCAATCTCTTTTCTGATCCATTCAAATGTTAATTTCATTCCGTCCTTAAGTCTTTGGGAGGGTGCCCAACCGATCTTTTCTTTTATCAGTCTGTTATCCGAATTTCTTCCTCTTACTCCCAAAGGGCCTTCAATGTGCCTGATATTTAATTTTTTTTTCGAAAAACCGATAACCATTTCGGTTAACTCGTTTATTGTGACCATTTCTTCAGAACCTATGTTGACAGGTTCTCTAAAATCAGAATTCATCAGTCGCCTTACACCTTCCAGACACTCATCAATGTATAAGAATGATCTTGTCTGCTTGCCGTCGCCCCAGATCTCGATCTCTCCGTCCTGATCGGCTTTTATTACTTTTCTGCATATAGCGGCAGGAGCTTTTTCTCTACCTCCGTCATAAACTCCTTCCGGCCCGAAAATATTGTGAAACCTTGCTATTCTTATGTTAAGACCGTGATTTCTGGCAAATGCAAAGAAAAGTCTTTCAGAGAACAGTTTCTCCCAGCCGTATTCGCTGTCGGGCATGGCCGGATATGCTGTGTCTTCAGAGCATTTCGGATTGTCCGGATCAAGCTGGTTATACTCGGGATAAATACATGCTGAAGATGAGTAAAATAGTTTTTTTATACCGTACTTTACAGCCCATTCCGCAACATTTAGATTTATTAGTGCAGAATTATGCATGATCTCGGCATCATTCATTCCGGAAAACACAAATCCCGCGCCGCCCATATCGGCTGCGAGCTGATACACCTCATCAAAACTATCTTCATTTTTTAAAAACATGATTTTTTTTACGGTACAATTATCTCTAAGATCTCCAACGACAAATTCATCCGCCGCTGTTTCGCTGAATTCAGGATTCTTCAGGTCAACTCCCCTCACCCAAAAACCGTCTTTTTTAAGTCTTTTAACCAAATGGCTCCCGATAAAGCCGCCTGCTCCGAGGACTAAAGCTGATTTCATTACTCTTTCTCCGATTTTTTTTCCGTATCTAAAATTCTTAATACTCTGCATGGATTTCCGGCCGCTATCACATTTTCAGGAATATCCTTTGTGACTACACTGTTTGCACCTATAACTGCATTTTTTCCGATCGTTACACCTTTTAGAACGACAGTATTCAGACCAAGCCAGACATTATCTTTGATCACAACAGGTTTTGGATCTGCCGGCTTATTTCTCCTATAAGGTTCTATCCCGTGCCAGTCGTAGTCCGTAATGGTTGTATTTGCTCCGCAAAGTACATTATTTCCTATTCTGATGCTTCCCGCTGCGGCTATAACTGTGCCGCTGAACCCCGATCCTTCGCCGATCGTAACCTCTGCTCCGCGCCTGAGTGTTGTAATTATACATTTCCTGTTCACACCTACAAGATTCGATGAATAATCGGATCTGAATGAGCATTTATTGCCTATTGTAATTCTGCTGCCGGTCATTCTGACAGTCACAGGAAGTCCGTAGAACTTAATGCCTTTTCCTGCTACGATTCCTTTCATCCATAACGAAACTTTCATCCATAACGAACAAATAATGCGGTATTTCAAAATACCGTAATATCTTAACTTTGTAAAAACAAATCCTCTTGCATCACCCATTTATTCCCTGTGCTCCAATGCTTTTTCAAGATATGCCCTGTAATAAGAGTCCGGCATGTTCCTGATGATCTTTTTCATTCCCTTTTTATCTATAAAACCTGCCTTGTAAGCCGCTTCTTCGATACATCCGATCTTGAGACCCTGTCTCTGCTCTATTGATGCTATAAATGTACCGGCATCAAGCAGTGAATCCGGAGTTCCGCTGTCGAGCCAGGCGATGCCTCTTCCGATCTTTTGTACTTGAAGACTGTCTTCGTCAAGATAGGTCTTGATAAGATCGGTGATCTCCAGCTCCCCCCTCTTTGAAGGCTGAAGATCTTTTGCTCTTTGAATACAGCTGTTATCGAAAACATAGATTCCCGGTACTGCGTAATTAGACTTCGGTTTTTTCGGTTTTTCCTCTATCGATACAGCCTTACCCTTTTCATCGAACTCCACGACGCCGTACCTTTCCGGATCTTTTACGAAATAACCGAAAACTGTCGCTGCTTTGTTATTCTCTATGGCTTCACGCAAAAAATTCAAATAGCCGTAAAATATGTTATCGCCCAGTATGAGTACCGCATTGTCTGTTCCTATAAATTTTTCCCCGATCGTAAAAGCCTGGGCTATGCCTTTAGGTTCAGGCTGAACTGCATATTCTATGTTCATTCCGAGATGTTTGCCGTCGTCGAAAAGTCTTTTATAGTGAGGTATAGTTTCATCATTTGAAATTATCAGAATATCTTTTACCCCGGCAAGTATCATGGTGCTGAGCGGATAGTAGATCATCGGTTTGTCATACATGGCTATCAGTTGTTTGCTGTACAGGCTGGTCATCGGATACATTCGCGTTCCTGCCCCGCCCGCCAGTATTATTCCCTTAGTTCTTTTCATTTGCCCCTCCCCAAAAAGAATTCTCTTATCTTACTGCAAACATAAACTATTTCTTCGTCCTTAAGTTCATAGAACATCGGAAGTCTGAGCAGAGTTTTAGATATTTTTTCCGTATTTTCGAGTGTCAGACCGTCATATTTTCCCTTCCAGTAAGGTGCTTTATGCAGCGGTATATAATGGAATATCGAATAAATACCGTTATCACCTAGAAATTTGATCAGTTCAGACCTCTCTTCAAAAGAATCAGCCATCATATAAAACATGTGGGCATTATGCGAGCACTGATCCGGTATTACAGGGAGTTTTTCAGCCGGAATGAATTCTGAAAGAAGTTCGTAGTATCTGTTCCAGCTTTTGAGCCTGTTTTGATTGACTTCTAAAGATTTCTCCAGTTGAGGACACAGAAATGCAGCCTGAAGCTCAGACATAAGAAAGCTTGAGCCAAGCTCAACCCATGTATATTTGTCAACGATGCCCTTGTTGAAATGAGTCCTGTTGGTGCCCTTATCTCTTATAAATTCGGCCCTTTCGACCATATCGGGATCATTTACAAGCAAAGCACCGCCTTCACCACATTGAATGTTCTTTGTTTCATGAAAACTAAAAGCCGCCAGATCGCCGAAACTCCCGAGGGGTTTACCCTTGTATGATGCATCTATAGCCTGTGCGGCATCTTCGATCAGGATGAGGTTATGCCTATTGCAAATATCAGATATTCTGTCCATTTCGCATGCTACGCCGGCATAGTGAACTACGACCACCGCTTTAGTTTTTTCAGTGATCAGAGATTCGATCAAGTTCTCGTCAATGTTTTTCGTATCAGGCCTTATGTCGCACCAGACAATATTAGCCCCGCGGAGCTCGAACGCACTCGCGGTTGTCACAAAAGTGAATGATGGCATTATGACTTCGTCGCCGGGTTTAAGACCTGAAAGGAGCGCGCACATTTCGAGCGAGTCTGTGCAGGAAGAGGTCATTATTGCTTTTATACATCCTGTTTTTTGCTCAAGTATCTTATTGCACTTTTTTGAATATTCCCCGTTTCCGGAAAACTGACCTTTTTCGACGACTTTCTTTATATGTTCAGCCTCGACACCTGTAACAAGTGGTTTATTGAAAGTGATCTTCATTAAATCCCTTTATTGTAGCTTCTGAATCTCAACCGCAATTCCTTTAAAGGCAATATACTTTTATTTTGCTCGTCAATTATCTCTAAAAGCTTTATAAGTCCTTTTCCGCATACAACAACGGGAAATCCGTTGTCTTTAAAAATCATTTTTCCCGGACACCTGTTAACTATTGTCAGATCAGGATAAATCTCTGATGAAATTATCCTGACTTTTTTGTCTTTTAAAAATGCCGCAGCACCTTTATAGGGCTCGCTGACCGCATCAATGAACCTCACGATCTCTTCTGATGAATTGTCCCAGTTTATCATATAGTCATCGTCGTCAAGCCAGAGACTGTAGGTGGCATCGCTTTCATTCTGTCTGACAGAAGGGACAGGAATTCCTTTCTCGATATGATCGAACAAAAATATTATCATTTCATTATACAGAACCGATATTTCTCTGATCAGATCATTAATTTTTTTCGGGTACTTAATATTTGACTTCAGCTGATGAATGATCTCTCCCTTATCGTAGGATTTTTCTGCAAAAATGGCCGTAACTCCAGTCTCTTTTTCTCCATTCTTCAAACAGCTGACAAGCGGTGCAAAACCTCTGTATTTAGGCAAAAGTGAATCGTGTATGACTATAAGCTTGAAATTTTTGACATCAATTATCCATTTCCACGAAACTGCTACGGCGTATTGAGTTTGAATTTTATTTGAATTATTGTTCTTTTCGAAAGGAATCGAATTCTCGATACATATTTTTCTGATCTCTTCAGAATAATCCTCTGATACTTTTCTATCCTCTCCAATGATGACCTTTTCTACTAAGTGTTTTTTACCGGAAACGATGAGTTCATTTAAGGCCGAATAACCTTTATATGTCATTAGAAATAGAGTTACCTTGTTATATTCTGAATTCATAATTCAATCCTGATAAGTTCCGCTCCGTATAGCTTCTGTCCAATTCTGATTACTTACATACCAATCAATAGTGTCCCTGATCTTTTCCTCAAATCTGCAGGAAGGCTCCCAACCGGGATCGTTTTTTATCTTTGATGCATCAATGGCATACCTTCTGTCATGTCCCGGTCTGTCAGTCACATAACTTATTAGTGAATGA
>SLFX01000133.1 GCA_007124045.1 Candidatus Delongbacteria bacterium
ATGATATACGGGAATAAGCCTGATATCGAAAAGATCCAGAAAATGGGTCTTCTTGCGGTCAAGATAGGTCAGGTTCACGCTCTAAGGATTGATTTTCTGGACGAAAAGACCTGCATCGAACTTTCAAAGCTGTACCGTGCCAACACTCCGATAAAGTCAGAGGATGCTCTCAAAAATATTGACAGGTCAAAGTTTTCTTCCATTGATGAAAAACCTCTCGCCACAGCTTCGGTCGGCCAGGTTTACAGAGCTAAACTTGTATCGGGGGAAGATGTCGTAATTAAGGTCATAAAGTCGGATTTCAAAAAACGGTTCGAGAAGGATGTGAGATCGGTAAAGCGGCTGTTCAAATTTGTTATATTTTTCTATCCGAAGCTGGCGAGGGTGTTCGACCCGATCGGCATTCTTGAGCATATCGAGGATTATACCTTAAGGGAACTTGACCTCCGCAACGAGATGGAAGGGCAGGATATTCTGCGCACGATCTATGAGGAGAATAAAGGAAAATACGACCTTTCTATGATGTCATTCCCGAAAATATATAAGGAGCTTTCATCGGAAAATGTTATGGTCTCGGAGTTCATACCCGGCAAAACTTTCGACGAGATATTGGATACGGAAATGAAGTATGAGGAACTTCTTCTGCTGTTCAAGATCCACGGATTTTTCATGTTCAATATAGGCACATTTCACGGCGACATTCACCCCGGCAATCTGATGACCTGCTGCGGGAAGATATATTTCGTTGACACGGGCGCAATCGGCTATGTGAGTAAAAGGCTCAGCCACGGACTTTTAAATTTCTTCGATGCCCTGTCCCAGTACGACTACGATATGTGCGCTCAAAGGCTGAATGAGATGGCGGAAACTTCAATATCGGGCGAAAAATTCGAAAAATTCAGAAAAAAATTCAATATGCTTTATGCGGACTTCAAGGGCAGGAGCGTAAAGGAAGTATCCCTGACCAAAAAAATGATGGAGACGATCAAGCTTGGGGTCAACTGCGGAATGGGCTTTGAAAAAGGCATGTTCTCGATAATCAAAAGCCTGATGTTTTTAGACGGAATGGTGCTCAGATGCAAACCTGACGCGGTTCTTTTGGAGGATATGAGGCAGTTCGTTTCGGAATTTAAAAAAGCGGTTGTATAAATGAAAGTTATAGATCTGAGAAGCGATACGGTGACAAGGCCGTCCGAAGCGATGCGCAAAGCTATGTATAAAGCTGAGGTCGGGGACGATGTGTACGGCGATGATCCGACGGTCAACAGGCTCGAAGAGCTTGGGGCGAGAATGCTGGGGAAAGAAGCAGCGATATTCGCGCCGAGCGGAACGCAGGCGAACCTTCTCGCGCTGCTCTGTCACTGCGAAAGGGGAGATGAGTATATCGTCGGACAGCATGCGCACACTTACAAATACGAAGGCGGAGGAGCGGCGGTCCTTGGTTCGATCCAGCCTCAGCCTCTCGAAGCTGACGAGCTCGGAAGGCTCGACCTTAATAAAGTAAAAGAATATATCAAAGACGATGATGATTTTCACTATGCCAAAACAAGACTGCTCTGCCTTGAGAACACTTACGGTGGAAGAGTCCTTCCGCAGGATTATATTAAGGAAGCTTCGGTTTTTGCGAAAAAACATAAACTCAAGCTCCACCTAGACGGCGCGAGGGTCTTCAATGCAGCTGTTAAGCTCGGTGTTGAGATAAAGGAAATCTCCGGATATTTCGATTCCGTTTCCGTCTGCCTGTCCAAAGGGCTCGGTGCGCCTGTAGGTTCACTCTTATGCGGAACTAAAGAAGTAATAAACAAGGCACGCAGGTGGAGAAAAGTCCTCGGCGGAGGCATGAGGCAGGCAGGAATCATAGCTGCAGGAGGCATTTACGCGCTTGAGAACAATGTCCAAAGGCTCTCGGAAGATCACGAAAAAGCTCAGATACTCGCTCTGGGTTTAAGCAAAATAGACGGGATCAGTCTCGATCTGAATTCTGTTGAAACGAACATGGTCTTTATTGAACTTACGAAAAATGTTAAAAAGGATATCGAGAAATTTTTGAAAGAAAGAGGTATGCTGATATCCGGCAACAAAAATATCAGGCTCGTAACCCATATTGATCTCTCCAAAGATGATATAAATAAAGTCATAAGTGCATTAAAAGAGTTCATGGAGCAGTAATAAAATTATTTTTAGTTGACTGAAGAGTTAATTATCACTATATTCGTGTTAGAGATAACCCGATAAATCTGTCAGGAGGAGGAGTGCATGAAGAAAGTGATGTTTTTTGTATTGGTCGCCGTTGCCGTTTTTGTCTTTTCGGAAGGAATTGATACATGGGAGAGAAGATACGGAACCGATCTTAGAGAGAGTGCAAAACAGATCGTAAGGCTAAACGACGGTAACTACCTCATAAATGCTTCAAGAATAGTAGAAGGCGGTTATGATAATATTTGGGTGATTGCTGTTGACGGTAACGGTGATTCACTCTGGACAAAAACTGTGGGCGAGGGAATTGTCAACTGGCATATTACCGATATGGACCCAAGCGATTCAGTACATGTTTTCGTTACAATGAAAAGCTATACTTCGACTATGGATATTACGGCCTATCTTTCAAAAAGAAATAACGATTTTGATGAAATATGGACTAAAACATATGAACCGGAAGTGGTATCTTTGGGAGTAAGTACCGGACCGGTTATTTCAATTTCTGATTCAGGATGCTTATACTATGGATCGTATAGTGTCAGTCACAGTCATTCGGGTTCTTATCTTGAAAAACTTGATCAGGACGGAAACAGAATTGTTTATCACGAACTGGAACAGCAAATAAATGATTCGACATTTGCTAATGTCAACAGAGTTATGGGCATAATCAGAATATCGGGATATATTGAAGATGAATATGTGGTAGTCGGAAATATGGAAAATTTTGAAGAGCAATACCCCTATATAAGTGTTTACGGTGAGGATCTTGAGCTCTTGAATAAAGTTGTTTTCGATAATAAAAATTATTACTTCTGCGGAATAGACACGATAAAAAATGGATTTGCTGTTTATGGAGATAAGGATTTATTTGATATTGACAGATCTCTTAGGTATTCATCCTGGTTTGTGGAGTTATCCCCTACGATCCACAGCGTAAAAGAAACTATTGACGATAATCTCTTCGTAGGTACCACATCAAAAACTTACAAACTCAGCAAAGACGGAGAAATTATCTGGGAAAAGGATTTTGGGGGCACTTCTCTTGTTCTTACTGATGATGGCGGTTGCATAGTAGTCGGTTCTAAATTCAATGATGTCTGGATCTGCAAATTCGATCAGGACGGAAACTTTGTGAACATAAATAATTATGTCGGTATAGTTGAAGGCTACGAACTTCATCAGAACTACCCGAACCCGTTCAATCCTGCCACTTCGATCAGCTATTCGCTTGCGGAAAATGCCGATGTACAAATAAGCATTTATGATGCAACAGGAAGTGAAGTTGCGGTTGTTTTTTCAGGCAGGCAGGCTAAGGGGAGTTACTCTGTTGATTTCAATGCGGAAGGTATGACGAGCGGGATATATTTTTACAGGCTTAGCGTTGATGGAAAGGCGGTTCAGAGCAGAAAGATGTTATTTTTGAAGTGACGGTTTCATAATTCCCGAAACTGATAAAACACCATTCATCATGAGTATCGGACTTGGAGTTGTCTGGTATTAGATCCGACGCCTCTGCTTCATTTCTCGAAGCGGAAGTCAGCGGCACATTAATCAATTGCTGATTTGGAGTATCGCTATAGCTGGCGGGCAAAGATTTATGACTTCCGCCTCTCAAAAAGAAAGCAGAGGCAGTAACTTTTGCGCAATTCTAAATCATGCCTTTCACCGATTCTATAGCCTCGCGAAGCCTTGAAACATCCTTTGCGCCGGCCGTAGCGAGATGCGCCGCACCTCCGCCTCCGCCTCCGAGCATTCTGGCAACTTCGCCGACTATTTTTCCTGCCGGTATGGTGGCTTTCAGCTCGTCTGTCACGGCGCAGACAAGCGAAGCTTTTCCGTCTATGTCGGCACCGAGCAGGATGATGGCGGACTGCATCTGGTTCCTGAGATTCTCGGCGAGGTTTTTGAGTATCTTCGCATCAGATACCTGAACGATGGAAGAAACTATGTTTATGCCGCCGACCGTGATCTTTTTCGAGATGAGGTCAGTCATCTGGGACAGTGCGAGCTTTTCGTTAAGTTCCTGAACGGTTTTTTCCAGCTCGCGCTTTTCGGCCGCCGACTTCTGCAACCTGTCCAGAATGTCGTGCTCCTTGACCGACTGCATTTTTATAATCGCCTCAACAATGTTTCTCTGACCGGCGGCCTTCTCCACAGCGTACCGGCCGCACACGGCCTCGATTCTGCGGATGCCAGCGGCTATGCTCGATTCGGACATTATCCTGAAATATCCGATATCTCCTGTGCGGTACGCGTGCGTACCGCCGCAGAGTTCCGCGGAAACGCCGCCCATCCTGACAACGCGGACGAGTTCGCCGTACTTTTCGCCGAATAGAGCGGTCACGCCAGAACTTCTCGCTGCGTCAAGAGGCATGATCTCGGTGCTTATCGGCAGGTTCATTCTTACAAATGAATTGACGATATCTTCGACCAGCCTTATGTTCTCATCCGACATTTTCTCGTAGTGGGAGTAGTCGAACCTCATTACATTGTTCGCAACGAATGAACCTGATTGGGCTATATGTTCCCCGAAAACCTGCTTTATGGCAGATTGAAGCAGATGGGTCGAGCTGTGATGGATCCTGCAATCGTCACGGAACATTTTATC
>SLFX01000066.1 GCA_007124045.1 Candidatus Delongbacteria bacterium
AGGCCATTGGATCACTGATGCCGCTATTTTACGATGGGCGGAACTGACTTTTAAAATATCAAAAGAAAGCATAAGGCCGGGTGATGTAATTGATCTCCTGCTGACTTCCCCGATACCGGAAAGGGATGTTTATTGTTCAAAATCATTCTACGATACTCTAAGAGAAAAAGAGTGCGTATGGACAGGCAAAACAATCGAACAAAAATACGATGTTGACCATGCTATTCCTTATAGCTTGTGGAAAAATAATGACCTCTGGAATCTGTTTCCTGCGGATACTGTCGTTAATAGCAAAAAAAGAGACAAGCTTCCCGCTAATCCTCTGGTTAAAAAAAGAAAAGATTGCATTGTGCATTATTGGGAACTCGTAAAAGAAAAATACCCTGCGAGATTTGAATACGAGGCCGAAAAACTTGCCGGAAACGGCTACTTAAACGCAGATAATTGGCAAAACAAACTATTTTCAAGATTTTCTGAAGCTATTGAATATACTGCTGTTCAGCGGGGCATTGAAAGATGGGAGCCTGAAATCGTAACGCAAATTGTTAAGCTAAATGAGGATGTTTCTCAAAAAAGTATTCCCTTTTACCCGGATCTTAAAGTTGCTTGCGGGAGTTTTGACGGCGGGAGATCGGATGAAGGTTCTTGTGAAATGGTTGCCGTTGAAGATGTTCGCGATAATATTGATCCTTCGAAATGCTTCGTTGTTAAGGCTTCGGGGGATTCTATGGATGGCGGTATTAGTCCTGTGAAGGATGGCGACTTTTTACTTTTCGAGTTCTATTCCGGCGGTCCGGTTACGGGGCATTTGCTTGCTGTGAAGTATGATGATGGTTCTGGTGATTTTTATTATGTTCTAAAAAAGATCGGAAAAGATTCTCCGGGCAGATACAGGCTGGTTTCGCTTAATAAGGATTATGAAGATATTATTGTTGATAACGAAAAGATGTTTCCATTCGCGCGTCTGAAGGGTAGATTGGAGAGGGATGGGGAAGGTTTTATTTTAAGTAAATAATGTAATTGTTTTTTTGATATTTTTTTTGTATTTTTCGGCATGATTGAAATTTAAATTGAGTGATCAATGATTATATACTTAGACATATGCTGCTTCAATAGGCCTTACGACGACCAGAGTCAGAACAGGATTTTTATCGAAACCGAGGCAAAATTATTTATTCAGCAAAGATTGAAAATGAATGAAATCGAATTGGTTTGGAGTTATATGCTCGAATACGAAAATTCCGCTAATCCCGACTTTGATATTTCTTCATCAATCGAGAAATGGGAAAACTTGGCAAAAATTAAGGTTGAGGAAAGCGCTTTTATCATAAAGTTTGCAAAGAATCTGCATGAAAAGGGTTTTGGAGTAAAAGATTCTCTTCATATCGCATGTGCTGTAGATGCAAAATCCGATTTTTTCATAACTGTGGATAAAGGTATTCTGAATAAAAGAAAATTTATTGATAATATCAGAATTGTGAGCCCGACGGAATTTATTGAGATGGAGGTATAGTATGAGATCCGATGCTGTAATTAAAAAAGAGGGATTCCAAGCTCTCTCCAAAAAACTGGATTTAGTTGAGGCTGAAAGGTTTATTGTGCTCATAAAACGGGAAAATTTTGATTACACAGAGTGGAGAAAGGATCTTTGGGAAGATATGGGGATTGAAGAATTATCCGCCAAAGCTATGAAGCACTATAAAGGTAAAAATTAAATTATGGATTCTTTCAATTTCGCTCTTCTTGCATTTGCTTCGTTCTTTACGCTGATCAATCCGCTCGGGGTGATACCTATTTTCGTGGCGATGACTTCGGATCTGGATGAAAAGCACAGGGACAGGACTGCGTGGAAGGCGTCTTTTGTTTCGCTTTTGACGATCGTTATTTTCGCTCTTACGGGGCAGCTGCTTTTTAAGTTCTTCGGTATTTCTGTGAACAGTTTCCGTATGGTGGGCGGTATTATTTTCTTTTTTATGGGTATGGATATGCTTCAGGCGAGGCTTGCGAGGACGGAGGTGAAGAAGTCCGAGGTGAAGACTTATGTGAACGACATTTCGATCACTCCGCTTGCGATACCGATGATCTGCGGGCCGGGAGCTATTACGAATGCGATCGTTCTTATGGAGGATGCTTCGGGTGTTGCCCAGAAGGCGATTTTGCTTTCCGCTGTTTTTATCGTGATGCTGATAACTTATCTCGGTCTGAAATTTTCGTCAAAGATCACCAGGCTGATCGGGGAGACGGGGAATAATGTGATGATGAGGCTGATGGGTCTTATCGTTATGGTCATCGCGGTCGAGTTCTTCTTTGCGGGACTCAAGCCGATCGTTCAGGATATTATCGGGTAAGTTAGTGTAAAGTCTTACTAAAGTTCGTCTAAATCTCTCGTAAATCTCTCGTAAATCTCTCGTAATTTTTAGGACTTATTACTTAAAATCCATTCACCAAAACCATCGCTTTTTATCATATTTTGATTTCTTAAGGAAGAGAGTAAATTCCCAACTTTGAACTTTTTTTGTTTTTCGGTTAGGATATCTGACAGTTTTGGTAAAATCAACTTATCAATTTCATTTCGCTTCGCTTTGCCGAATTTCTTTATTTATTCCATGATCATATCTTTAAAATGTTGAGTTCGAGTAATCGGGTAAAGGGAAAAACCGTTCTTTCTGTCCTAAAAGCATAGTATGAATTCCGAGACCGACCGTATCGATCATTCCGAGGTTCACCATTGCCCTTACCAGCCACGGATTTCTGTATTTTTCCGGTGTCTTATCTCCCAGAAAATACTCTTCCGGCTTACCGTAAAAGAAATTTCCGCTGTTCTGAAATATCACCTTATCGGCTTTTTCGGTCACTATAATCCTTGCCTGTTTAAGATAATCCTGATGAGCAATTGAGTTATGAAGAGCTTCCAGGATGACCCTGTTATCGTATTTGTTTACTGTTACCGCCAAAAGCTCATTATTCGGGAAAAATTTATAATGATAGTTCCTTATCCTCTGAAGAACCTTCGTTGTATTTAATAAAAAGGGAGGCCCGTAATGTTCGTAAGCCTTTTCCTCGGTATTGAGTTTCCAAGTGATCTCGGCGATGTATGGCAGAATGTAGTAAGATGATTCATTTTTGCCGAGAAGGAGTATTGCCGCGTTGGTTATTTTGCCGTTCTTTGTGATTTTTGCTTTGTCTAAAAAAGTAGCCGTATCCCACTTATCAATTTCTGAATAATACGATTCATTAATGCATTTATCTTTAAATTTGGTTCTGGCAGTATTCAGAGCTTCTTCATCAAGATCTGAAATTGATGCTTCAGGTATTGTTTTTGCGCTCCAGTCGTCCAGCGAGTTATATATTTTTCTCAGATAATCAGGAAATTTCTGCAGCCCTGTTTTCTGGCTGTTTATCCTTATAAAAGCTTTATCTTTGAATAAAACAGGCTCACCTTTAGCAGACGGAATCTCGAATATCGTAAATCTTTTACCATTTTCTGTCAATTCGTATATTTCGAAACCGATCCTCGGAGTTATCAAGTTCCTAAGCCATAATTCGAAATCCTGATTCCCGACTTTATAGCCCCTTTAGTCAAAATCAGTTCCGGTTTTCAGTTGTGGCCTTTTCTCGTTGAGGAGGAAAGAAAGCATGAAGCCTGGATTAAGCAGATCATACCGAAGATAGGAACCGGTGAAATATATTTCTTCCTTGAAAATTTTACCGTTGAAGCCATAGAAACGACTCTTGAATATATAAATGAAGAATACGAAAAGGCAGAAAAAGAAGGTATCGACCTTATACGGGCTCTCTCTGTAGCTCAATCACTGGAAGAGGCAACTCTAGATAAGAGTCTGTTTAAATATTTTGATTCGGGATCTCCTCAGATAGAAGAGGTTTTAGACAGCCTTCGCGAAGATTCGATCAAACACCGCGATCTGCTTGAAAATCATAGATTAACTGTTATGAAAGAGATCGGCAACAATAAATAGAACTTCCTCAAAAACCGGAGACAAGCATGAGGTTTATAGTTTCTCTAATCATTTTACCGGCCATTCTGCTGATTACAGGATGCGCTGAAGTTCTAAGCCAGATCGCTCATTCGGGGCATCAGGGAGAGCGTGGACTGACATCGGAGGAGATCATAAGGGGGCTGAAGGAAGCTCTTATCGTAGGGGCGGGCAATACGGCAGAGGCAACATCTAAAACGGACGGTTTTTACAAAAACGATCTGATAAGGATACCCTTTCCGCAGGAAGCGGTGAAAGTGAAGACCACCCTGGAAGACATTGGACTGGGCAGTCTGACCAGAGATTTTGAACAGGCTCTGAACAGAGCCGCTGAAGAAGCTTCAAAAAGAGCGCTTCCAATATTTAAAGATGCTGTTATGAATATGACTATAAGCGACGGCATGTCTATTTTGCGGGGTGATGATAATGCTGCGACCGAATATCTCAGAAAATCAACATCCGATGCGCTTACCGCTGAGTTTTCCCCTGTTGTGCAGAGAGCTGTTCAGGCCGTGGAAGTAACAAAATACTGGAATCCTATAGTCTCGGCATACAACAGAACGACTTTACTGACCGGTGAAAGGGCTGTTAATCCGGATCTTGACAAATACATTACGGAAAAAACTTTAGAAGGCCTGTTCAGGATGATAGAAATCGAAGAGAAAAAGATCAGAAAAGACCCTGTGGCCAGAGTGACTGATATACTGAAGAGGGTTTTCGGCTCGGTAAGTTAAATTCTCATTTATTTCTTTAAC
>SLFX01000180.1 GCA_007124045.1 Candidatus Delongbacteria bacterium
ATGAATTGAATTACGCATACCTTAAATCCGTGCCCGAGCGCTCTTATCGCGGTTCCGAAAGCGGCGGTACTTTTGCCTTTGCCGTCGCCTGTGTTAATTATGATAAGTCCTTTTTGCATTCCCTGCTCCTTTTATTGCTTTATCAGTTTTTCCAGATTCGCTATATATTTCTCGAAAGCTGTTTTGCCCTTATCCGTGATCGAATACCTGCTCTGAGGTTTTCTTTCCACGAAAGTCTTCACGACCGTGACATATTCAGCTTCCTCGAGCTTTCTTAAATTCGCGCTCAGATTGCCGTCTGTTGCCTGAAGTTTTTCCTTAAGCACGGTAAACTCCGCATACTCCACGCTGATAAGCATGCTCATAATCCCCAGGCGCAGCTTGGAATGAATGAGTTCATCGAGCGCATTGGGATCGAAATCAGCCATTTTCCACCTCGGTCTTTTTATACCTAGTGTAAAGTATGAGGCCGGGAACGATCTGAAAAAAGATCATCATGGCGGCGAATATGAGGAAAGAATAGTGGTTATTAACCCAGAAAAGTGATGTTCCGCCTATCCACCATGCGAAAGAGATGGTTTTGAAAACCTTATCCGAATAAACGACACCGGTTACATAATAAGAGCTTCCAAGTATGAGGGCGATAATCGGATTAATGGCGAACGGGCTGATCATTCCTGTATATGTTCCAGCAAAACCGATTATGGGCATTACCACAAGTGCCGATGACCATATCGCTGAATCTATTTTGAGAGTTCTTGTTACAACGCCTGTTTTTGATTCCTTTCGGGAAATTATGAGCGAGACCGTCCATCCGGCAGATATCGCAGCTGCCCATACCCATGGAATCGGGTTGTATATTTTGTTTTGAATGAGCAAAAATGTGGTGATCTGTGCCGTTACTATCACAATTCCCCATAATATTGCAGCCGCTCCGTTCTCCTTTATGATGTTCTTTGAGTCCAGAATGACATTTTTTATGTAGTCCAGACTTTCCTGCGCGCTGATGTTGTGTTCCATTTTTGATCCTCCTTTATTCATTTTGTTTTTGACCTTACTTTAAAGAACTTTAAAATCTAAAGTAATTTAACGAAACGAAAAGCCGTTGTCAAGAGGTTTTTTGCTAAACCGAAAAGAATTTTTGATAATTCCATGCATATACATTATATTTAGGCAAAATTTGGAAAGGCTGAATGATATCATCAAACCAAATATCGGACTATGTTAATTCACTACTCGACCTTGATAAAAGAGTAACAGACGAACTTCACAGTTTTCTATCGGAAAATCAGTATCCGGTAATAAAAAAAGATGTTTCGAGATTTATATCCCAGTTAGTACAGATAAAACAGCCCGAAAAAGTCCTTGAGATAGGAACGAACGAGGGTTATTCGGCTATCATTATGGCCATGGAAATGAAAAAGGGATATCTTACGACCATAGATTACCGTGAAGATCTGCACGAAAAGGCGAGATTGAATTTTGAAAAATTCGGTGTCGCGGATAAGATCAAACTCATCACGAAAAGAGCCCAGGCAGCTTTATCTGAAATTGAAGAAAATTTTGATATGATATTCATTGATGCAGAAAAGAAAGCTTATGATCTGTATCTTGATTTTGCTGTGAAACATATTAATCCCGGGGGAATAATTCTGGCGGATAATTTATTCTGGAAGGGATCTGTAATCTCTCCTGAAAGCTTTGAACATGAAAAAACGGCCGTTCCCACTCTTCAGCAGTTTAACAGAAGGTTTTCAACCCTAAACGGGTTCAATTCACAGGTTCTTTCGATCGGGGACGGACTCGGTTTTGCCGTGAGGGAAAAGAATGACTGATATAAGAGAAACAGATCATAGTGTGCCTGATAATATACCCTTTGAACAGGCTGGCAGATACGGTTTTTCTAAAAGACTCGTCCTTACCGTCATGATGATAATATCAAGTCCGGGAAGGTTTTTTTCTACAATGCATATTAATAAAGGATATTTTTACCCGGTTCTTTTCATGCTTATAATGCTGTTTTTCGGAAATATTTTTACCTATATATATGTAAACGCCGGATTTATTCCCTCAGCCTCCGAAAATCTTGCGGCCATGATCGAGAATAATCCCGAAATAGCGGGGAGAGCGGAATATATGAGATATTTTGTATCGGAAGAGATTTCTCACATGGATATATTTTACGGGACAGCGGCGAATTTTCTTATATTCATTCTTCTTTCGCTTTACTGGCACCTTATACTGAGATCCCTACACATAGCCATAAACGGACTTGAGGCAACGGTAAGAATATTCTGTTATTCATCGGTGGTGGCTCTCTCTTCGGCCGTTCCCGTCAGCAGCCCGGTATTGAATTTTGCCGTTTATGTATGGTGGTCATATCTTGTTTATAAAGGCATATCTGAATCCCATGAAGTATCGGGCAGACTTGCTCTCAGGGGGCTTTCTGTCTGTCTTTTTGCTTCTTTTATACCGCTTATACTTGCCACGGTAGCTTTTCTTTAGACCTGTTATTTTTCAAGAAGCCCTACAAGCTCAACATGGTAAGTGTGGGGGAACATATCCACCGGCCTTACTTTTTTCAGGCTATAACCTGCGGATGCAAAAAGCTCAACATCCCGACTAAAGGTGGACGGATTGCATGAAACATATATTATCTTTTTGATATCGGAAGAGATAAGGGCCGAAACTACTTTTTTGTGCATTCCGTCCCGCGGGGGATCAGTAACGGCCACATCATATTTTTTTGAAAATAACATACCGCCGGATGCCAGTTTCATCATGTCTCCGGAGAAAAAAGTACAGTTTTTCACTCCATTGATCTCTGCATTCCTGCGGGCATCGGCGACAGCGTTCTCGACAAGTTCAAATCCTGTTACGCTTTTGACCCTGTCCGAAATATAAAGCGATATCGTTCCTGCTCCACAGTAGAGATCAAGCACATTCTCATTTCCCCCGAATGATGCAAATTCAATAATATTATCGTATAGAGCAGGTGTCTGGTGAGGATTGGTCTGGAAAAAAGAATTATGGCTGATTTCGAATGTGAATCTTCCTATATTGTCTAAAATTTTCTCTGATCCGCAGAGCAAAGAAGTTTTTTCTCCATAAGCAGTTGT
Organism: Candidatus Delongbacteria bacterium; assembly: GCA_007124045.1. Taxonomy (GTDB): domain Bacteria; phylum UBA4055; class UBA4055; order UBA4055; family UBA4055; genus SLFX01. The sequence goes on from SLFX01000180.1 coordinate 3,120, forward strand.
TGCCAGACCTTTGTTGATCGTATTAAAAAAAGACTTTACCTGATTAAATTCACCGGCGATTTCAACGGCAATTGCTTTAAGTTTTTCAGTCTCTTCTGTTTTAGTCACCAGGTTTATCATTATCTCATTTGAAAAAGATTTTCTAACAACAAGGTATCTTAGAAAACCTTCATGCCGGACAACATCATAAGGTTCAAGTCCTGAGTTTTTGAGTTTATTTTTGATTGCAAGGTAAATTTCGTTCATGAGGGCAGGCTGTATTCTGCATTCGTCAATATCAATAGACTTACTGAATACTTTTGGCGCATGAAATCCGAGCGTAAAACATTCTTCCTGATCCTTTAGCGCAGGGTCGGTCACATACCTGAACTTTGAAAAAGTAAATTCAGTTTTATTTCTGTATCCATTCACCTCGGGGCTTTCTATTATAGGTAAAAGATCGAAATCAGTTACTTTTCCGATCCTTTCTATACAGTCTTTTACGGCACCTTCTTTAAGTTGCAGCTGGTAGCGGTAATCTACATCCCTCATTTTACAACCGCCGCATACAGGGTAGTATTTGCAGTCCTGATCCTTTCGGTATGGTGAATGTTCGATTATCTTTTTTGCGACGGCCTCAATATAACCTCTGCGGCTTTTTTTTATATATGCGAGAACCTTTTCACCCGGAAGAGCTCTCTCCAGTATGATTTTTTTGCCGTTTAGCTCAGAGAGAGTCTTTCCCCCATAGACAGCTTTTCCCGCAGTTATTTCGATCATTTTTTTCATTCTTCGGTCACCTCTCTTAAACGGTTACTAAAATAAGATGGAAATATAATAACATACGAGATCTTTTCAAACAAAAAACCGGTTCATTGCTCTTGATTATTTCTGCTTAAAATCATATCTTATAAGTTCTTTTAAATCAAACTTGAAAGGTAAGAAAAGTGAAAGTAAGAACTAGATTCGCTCCAAGCCCCACAGGATATATGCACATAGGTAACCTCAGGACAGCTCTCTATGCCTATCTGATAGCGAAAAAAAATAACGGCACATTCATTCTCAGAATAGAGGATACAGATCAGAAAAGAACGGTAGATGACTCGCTGGATGTTATATATTTGAGTCTGAAACTTGCGGGGATTGAATACGATGAAGGACCTGATAAAGACGGGGGTTTCGGACCGTATGTGCAGAGTGAGAGAAAGTCTATATACACGAAATACATAAACGAACTTCTTGAAATGAACAAAGCTTTCAGGTGTTTCTGTACGAAGGAAGAGCTTGAAACTGAGAAGGCGGAATTCTCTGCGAAGCATCCGGATAAACCTTTCAGAGACAAATGCAGGAACCTCACCGGAGAGGAAACAGCCGCAAAGCTCAAAGCAGGGCTTCCGTTCGTTGTGCGACAGAGGATCCCTGAATCAGGCTCGACGACTTTCCACGATCTTGTTTTTGGCTCTATTACAGTTGAGAATAACACTCTTGACGAGCAGGTACTTTTAAAAGCTGAGGGGCTTCCGACCTACAATTTCGCGAATGTGGTTGACGATCATCTTATGGAAATTTCTCATGTTGTCAGAGGCTACGAGTATCTGTCTTCAGCTCCAAAATATAACCTTCTGTATGAGAGCTTCGG
>SLFX01000140.1 GCA_007124045.1 Candidatus Delongbacteria bacterium
CCGGACGCATGCATCCTGATTCTCTCAAAAAATCCATACATTACAGGCAGAACGGTAAGAACAAACAAAGTTGATGCCGAAAGTCCGCCTATTGTTGTTATCGAAAATGAATACCAGAAATTTTTCTCGGCATCAGAATTTATAATAAGAGGCAGAACCCCGATTATAGTTGTTATGGTCGTCATCAAAACCGGCCTTATTCTTTCGGTTGTTCCCTGAATTATTGAGCCGAGCAGATCAAGACCTGTTTTTCTTTTTGAATTGATATGGTGGATCAGAATAATCGAATTATTAACCACTATCCCTTCAAGAAGGACCACTCCCATATATGCGTCCTCGTTGAAAATCTCGCCGAGTCCGTAGAAGATAGCAAAAACTCCGGTAAGGCTTAAGGGAACGCTCAGTATTATGACGAACGGATGCAGGAAAGACTCGAAAAGTGCGGCTGTGACCATATAAACGAGTGAAACGGCCAGCAGTATAAGCCACAGCATTTCCCTTTGCTCCTGTCTGGTCATGTAAGTACGCTCGCTGTCATCAAAAGAATAGCCGACGGGAAGATGGTAGTTCTCTCTTATAGAATTCTGAAATTCCGTTACCTGCCTGGATGAAGCATTATAATCGAACCTGATATACCTTGTATAATTCTGATCCCTTTTTGATATATCGCTCATTACCGGTTCTTTTTTTATTTCAGCAATATCCCCTATCCTGAATTCGGTTGAGCCCGACCTGACAGTCTTGTTAAAAAGGTCTTTTACATTAAAATCTCTGTAATCGGAGTATTTGACAGATATTTCGATCTCGTCCCCCCCGAAGAAAACATTGGTGCCGCTCCCGCCTGTCGATGATCTTATCTCTCTTACAACATCACTTACTCCGGCATTATGGCGGGCGAGTTTTTTTCTGTCCAGAGCTACCAGGAAACTGAACTGGTCCGCCGCTCTCCACCAGCTTCCTGTTCCTGCAATATCCACATCCGATATCCTGTTGTTGGACCGGAGATATGTCTGTAATTTCTCAGCCTCTCTTTTCAATCCGTCATAGTCGTAACCTTGCATTATAAGGGTGGAGTTGTAGCTTCTTGCAGTAGTTCCCCCCGATCTGTAACCGCCGGTCTGGTTCAACGGATTTCTGACAGTGATGAAAGGTCCTGAAAAATTTACGGCCATAGATACGAGTTCGTTCTCCATTTCAAAAGGGGCGACAGAATAATACTGCTCATCGTTGTAATTGATCTGAATATAGCCGCTCCGCGCCGAGATCGTAGTCGTGAACTTGTCATATCCTCCGGTCTCAAGCACCCTCTGTTCGAAATCCCTTATAATCTCCTCTGTCATTTCAATGGTAGATCCTACAGGCATGGATACCCACATGGTGACAGCATTCTCTATGTTCCAGTTAAATCTGCGGCCTTTATCCACATAATTGTCGAAAAGATGATATGAAAAATAGAATATAAGTCCGGTTAAAATAAGAACAACCTTTCTGTTTTTGATCAGAAAAGTCAGAATTCCGGAATACCCGTTAAATTCTTCCGAGTGTTCCGAACCGGTTTTTTTTCGGTATTTTTCAGTAAGGAAAAAACCTGTGACTATCGGAGTGAAACTTACCGACACGAAAAATGAAGACATCAGACTGACCCCCACGGCCACTGCCATCGGTATCCAGTAAAGTCTCCTTTCACCGGTCATATACAGAAACGGAATAAATACCACTATAGTTGTCAGCGTTGAACTCAGAACAGGCTGAACGACCTCTCTTGTGCCTTCAACCATAGCTTTGAATTTCTCAGCACCCGAATTGAAATGCCTGACTATATTTTCCAGAACAACCACGGAATTATCTACAAGAAGCCCGAAACTCAGCACCAGCCCTGAAAGCGTTACAATATTCAGTGTAAAATCGAAAAAATAAAGGACAAAACCCGCGGATAAAAGACTCACGGCCACAGACATCACTATGACAAAGGAGAGTTTTATGTTTCTGAGAAAGAACATAAGCACGATCATTATTACTACTATGCTGATAAGCCCCCTGATCCTGAGATCGGATATCTCCTTTCTGATAGACTCGGTAGAATCGAACCTGATCTCCTTGCGCAGATCGTATCTGGCGCCGAAGTTATCAATAAAGTCGTCGAATACTCTGTAAACCCTGTTGCATGTTGCTATCGCATTCACGCCCGGCTCGCGGTAAACGGCAATATCAACTGATTCTTTCCCGTTTATCCTTCTTATGCTGAAAGGGTCTTTGGTGGCGATCATAACTTCGGCTACATCTCTGAGCCTTACGGGTATGCCGTTATTATGCCTTAGTACAAGTTCCCTGATCTGATCAATATCTTTCAGTTCGTTGTCAATATCCACAGTGTATCTTATAAAACCGTCTGTTGAAGTTTCTCCCGCATAGATACGGCTTCCGAACTGATAAAGTTTTGAAAAATTCGCGATGCTCACACCATAAAAATCAGCCTTACTCCTGTCTATCAGTATCCGCAATTCATTCCTCGGAATACCGGATATTTCAACCGAGTTCACACCTTCAACCGACATCAGTTCGTTCTTGAGATTATTTTCAATAAGAACGCCCAGTTCCTCAAGGGACAACGATCCGAATATATTATAGCTGATCAATTCACGGCTTTCATCCATTTCCTCGCGGGGCACATATTTTCGTATGCTTACCCTGTTCCTGACCGGCTCCGGAAGGTCTTTTCTGATCTGAAAAAGTTTCTCATTCAGAGCCAGATAAGCAAAATTCATATCCGTATTTCGTTTGTACTGTATGGTAACAGATCCCGAGGAACTTCTTGAATTTGATGAAACGCTGTAAATATTTTCAAGGGTGTATATGTCGGATTCTATTACACTGATCACCCTTTTTTCCATTGTCTCCGGAGATACATTGCTCCAGAAAGCGTTGACTATCAGTGTAGGATATTCCGTATCCGGCTTAAGCTCGAGAGGTATCCTGTCAAAAGCGATCAGCCCGAGGATGAACATACTCGCAAAGAACATCAGGATGGTTACGGGTCTTTTAAAAAGCTTATCAAACATTTTTTCTTCTTTTCAGTGTTTCGTATATAACGGGAAGAAACACAAGTATCAGCATAGTAGCCGCAGACAGACCGAAGATCACCGTTACTGCAAGAGGTCTTCTGAGCTCAGATGAACCTCCGAACGCCACTGCCATCGGCAGCATACCGCAAACGGTGGATACAGTGGTCATTAGTATAGGTCTGAGCCTCTTTCTGCTCGCGTCAAGTATCGCGTCCCTCACGCTCAGCCCCGATCTGACACCGTTATCAATAAAATCGACCTTTACGATCGCGTCATTAACTACTATACCTATAAGCATTATCATGCCGATTCCGGAAAGTATATTAACGGACTGACCTGTTAAAAGAAGCCCGAAGGCCACACCGGTCGAGGCAAGGGGTACGCTGAGCACTATGATGAACGGGCTGAGCAGTGATTCGAACTGCGAGGCCAGAACCATGTAAACAAGTATGAGAGACAGCAGGAACATAAAAATTATCTGATTCATTGATTCCTGCATTTCTGTATTCTGACCTCCTGTTTCTATTCTCATACTCCGGTATAGGTCAATATTTCCGACAGCTCTGCTCACTTCTTCCATAGTTCGGTCCAGCCTGCCGCCGGTAAGAGCCGCCGTAACAGTAACAACTCTCACCTGACTTTCTCTTTTTACGGATTCAGGACCTGTCTCATAGTCAACTTCTATCAGACGGCTGAGAGGATAAGCGGTTCCGCCCTTCATATAAACTGCTCCGAGCAGATTTCTTATATTTTCAGAATATTTCTCACCGGCACCGACTATAATATCTGTCTGACGGTTACTTTCGGTGATCTGCGAAGTTATATCGCCGCTGATAAGAGTTCTGATGAATGATGTGATCTCCTGCTCGCTTATGTTGTTCGCCTCTAGAAAATGATTCCTGAAACGGATCACCATCTGAGGTCTGCTTCCTGAAAAATCCGAATTTATTTCGCTGAGATTTTCAAAACCTCTGAGCACATCTTTTACATTTTCCGACACATTCCTAAGCTCTGAAATATTGTTGCCGAATATTTTTACGCTTATATCGCCTTCATCCGTTTTGAGCATTTCTCCAAGTACTGAAACATCGGTGTTAAAAGAGGTTCTTATGTTAAAAATGCTCTCTGAATTATATGCTTCGATCTTGTTCCTTAAGGCATTCACGAAACTTGCGGTCGGAATATTATTTTCAATTTTCACCTGTATATCGGATTTGTAGACAGCCGCTCCGGTAAGAAGAGATTTTTCGTCAAATATACCGCCGGTGGAAAAGACACTTATAACCCCCTCAGTCCCTTTTATGATCTCTTCATAATCACCAACCACTTTTTCCAGTGTGAGTATTCCGGTTCCCGGATTCATTTCCACAGAAAGTATGAATTCGTGACTGTCAACATCAGGCATCATCCTTCTTTCAATATTGAAAAGAACAAGCCCGGAAATTGAGAGAAGCAGTATAAATACCGCGAATGACAGTGACTTGTTGTCAAGAGCCGCAACAAGTATTTTGTGATACATCTTTTCAAATGCCGAATAAACTCTGTCGAATCCTTTAAGTACCGGCTTGAAAACGAACTTTATAAATGTTATTGCAGATCTGTAGTAAAACATGATCAAACCGGCGATAAATCCGACACAAATCAAAAAAGATCTCTTTATTATGTTCCTCAGGCCTTCAGAATAAAACATTTTTCTCCATGAATCTTTTTCCATTCCGTAAAGATTCGCAGGGCTAAAAAGACCTAAAAGATTTACCAGAAACACCGCTCCGCCGAGAAGATAAGCATAAAGCATAAAGGTTTTCGTGCCGAGTTCCTCTTCATAAGGCTGGAATATTTCGTAAAGGGCTGATGTGAGGTTATAAAGATAGGCATCAAGACCGTAAAGCGAATTTATGCTGAATGATGATATGAATACATGTACGGGTTCAAAAAAATTGATCCTGGATATATAAACGGCTGGCAGAACAGGAATGATCACGACCATGAACCAGAGAAGCGAAACTGAGAGTACTCTTATTTTTTTCAGATATGTACCCGCCGTATCTTTTCTTCGGAATATGAAATATTCAGCCGTTTTCACCATAGGATCGGCCGCAAGCGAAAGAAAAAGAATATATGCGAAAGTATGCCCGTCCACCGGTATTTTACTCAATCTTACTATAAAATATGCACCCAGAACAAGAAATGTCCAGTATATACCCGTTTTGAACAGAGGTCCGTTATCGGGCCCGATACTTATATCGTTCAAAGCAGGTTTTTTGTCCAGTGACAGTTTGTGGTACAGCACCGGGACGAGTGTAACGGCTACGAAAAGTGAGCTTACAAGCGCGAAGGCGACTGAAAGAGACTGATCTTTGAAAAGTTCACCCGCTACACCTGATACGAAAACCACCGGCATAAAAACAATTATAGTGGTGAGTGTTGAAGCTGTTACAGGCATGACCACCTCTCTCACTCCCTTATAACAGGCTTCGAATATGCCTGAAGCGCTCTTTTTATGCCGGTCAATATTCTCCAGAACGACAATAGAATTATCCACAAGCATACCGATGCCGAGAGCAAAACCGGAAAGCGACATAAGGTTTAGAGAAGTTTTTGAGAAATGAAGAAGTGTGAAAGTCGAGAATATACTGATCGGCATGGCAAGGGAAATATTGAAAGGCGCCTTGAACTCCCTCAGAAACAGGAACAGGGTCAGGAACGAAAGCAAACCGCCGAGCAGAATGGCGGAAACTACATTCCTGATCGATTCGGTAATGAAATCGGACTGATCGTAAACAATATGTATTCCAACAGCAAGCGATCTGTTGAGGTCTTCAATAGTCTCTTTAACCCTGTCAGCCACGAGAACGGCGTTGGCGTCACCGTCCTTTCTGATCATTACCGCCGTTGATGGCTCCGAATTGAACCTGGTGAAAGAACGCTTTTCTTTTGTGCGGTAACTTACGGTCGCGATATCTTTGACATAGACATTCCTTCTGTTCGGCAGCTGCCTGACAAGCGTATCCTCAATATCCTTCAGGTCTGCGAATTCCGATGATATGACCAGATCGTAGATGTAAACATCGTCCCTGACCGTACCTCCGGGAGAATTTACACTGGCGGACCTCACAGCATTACCAAGAGTGCTGAAGCTGATACCGAAATAATTCATTTTGTCAACATCTGCCTCTATTCTGATATCCTGCTCCTCGCCCCCGATAACATCAGCCATGGCAACGCCCTCTATCTGCTCCATCCGCTTTTTGATAATATGCTCCGTGACCTCTCTGACCGATCTCTGGTCTGTCCCTGAAACGGAAAGTATCATTATCGGCTTGGAAGCAGGATCTATCCTCATGATGTTCGGCCTTCCCGAGTTGTCGGGCAAATTTGCTGCATCAAGCTTTTCCCTGAGGTAAAGAACGGCAAAATCCATGTCCGTTCCCCAGGCAAAATCTATTGTAATTAGACTTATGGCCTCTTTGGATTCAGATCTCATGCTGATTATATCTCTCAAACCTGCGATAGAGGCTTCAAGAGGCTCGGTGACAAGCCTTTCAACCTGCTCCGGAGAACTTCCGGGAAGCTCAGTCCATACTGTAAGTGACGGATATTTTATGTCGGGAAGCAGATTGACAGGGAGATTACGGTATGATATTATTCCGAAAACGGCTACTGCTGTAAATATCATGATGACGGTAACCGGTCTGGAAAGGATACTTTTGAGCATTATGTATCCTCAACGATTATGTCCGCATCATGTGAAAGTGTGTAGTTGTTGGTAACTATTATACGGTCACCCAGCTTAAGACCGCCGTTAGGGTCGAGAATTATCTCAGTGAAATAATAATTTGAAAGTCCTGTGGTCACATACACCCATTTAGCTTTACCGTCCTCGGCGGTGAAAACGAGCCTCCTGTTATCCCTTGTAAGGACCGCCTCATTCGGAACCAGTACCCTGTCCTCATATATTCTTCCCTCGATGTTAACATTGCCGCTCATACCCGATTTGATAAGAAGGCCTCTGTTGGGGATCCTGACCATTGCGGTGCCTGTGCCTGTTGTTCTGTCAATTACCGGGCTTACCGCCTCTATTCTTCCGGTGAAAACCGTATCTTTCATGGCTTCAAAAATTACCTGGACCTTTCTTCCCGGACTCAGCTGCGATATCTCGCTTTCGAGTACAGGTATATCCATGATAACATCCGAATGATCGACTATAGTCAAACACCTCGTGCCGGAACCCACATACTGTCCGACTGAAATATTTATATCAGAAACATAACCGCCTGTCCTTGACCTTACCACGGTGTTCTCCAGATCAAGAGCTGCCCTGCGATAGCTGATCATCGCCTGAGTAAGACCCGTTGATGACTTCAACACTTCATTACTGCCGTTTTTTGAGAAAAGGTACTCTATCTCCAGATCAAGCTTCATATCTTCGAACTGATCGCGGCTTATTGATCCGGCAGCCATTTTCTTTTTAAGTTCTGTGATACTTCTGTCCAGTTCCTCACGACCGGAAGCCTGCGATAGATCTGTCCGCTGATCCCTTCTCATGCCGTACTCGATCTTTGCTTTGAGCAAATTATCCTTTGCACTCTGATAGTTCAGATCATACTGTTCATTGTCTATTGTGAATAGTATATCGCCTCTTCTTACATAAGAATTTTCTTTTACGCTGATCTTTTCGACGAACCCGGATGACTGAGGCATTATATCAACTATTCTTTCCGCTCTTGCAGTACCTGTCGTACTGATATTCATGATCAAAGGAGCTTTGGCAAGTTCTATGGTCCTTACTCTCACGAAAGATCTTCTCTGTTCCGCGCTGCCTTTCAGTTCGTCAAGCATTTCGGTGTCTTTAGTTGAGGATGGTCTCATAAGTACAACAAGCAGAACTGCCGCGATTATTACTGTGAAACCAATATAGAGTTTGTTCTTCAAAATGTTCTCCCGAGAGAGTTTAGTAAGTCATATCTGGAAAGTATAAGGTTATAGTAGGAACTGATCTTCCTGTACTCGGCTGAAATATAGCTGTTTCTGGCCTGCATAAAATCGGATACCGACCTGTCGCCGAGGTTGAAAAGTTTTTCGGCCAGATCCAGATTCTCCCTGGCAAGCTCAACATGCTTTTCGGCCAGAATGTAATTGTTCTTCTGATTCTCAAGTTCAAGCAGTTTCAGCCTCACCTCGTTCTCAACAGAACTTTTTCTATTCTCGAGCGCGATCCTGCTCCTTTTCAGCTCGACTTTGCTTCTGTCTATCACATTCAGCCCGGAATGAGTAAGGTTTACGCTCAGTCCCATCCTTGCCTTTATGCCGTCTGTGGTATAAGAACGCCAGTCGTGCTGAAAATCCGTGAATTTGTTGTATTCGTATGTGACCGAACCCGTAAGCGAGGGAAGATAATTCCCGTATTCTGATCTCAGCGAGAATTCTCTCTGTCTTATCCCGATCTCCGAAAGGGCAATATCATTCCTGTTCCCGAGCGCTTCGCCGATAACGATCTCCGGGTCGAACTGCTCTGCCGGATCATACTCATAACCGCTGAAGGTTATTATAAGCGAATCCGGATCTTTCTGTATATTCATCAGATAAATGAGTGACTGCCTGGCCCTTTTCAGATTCGACTCCGCACTTTTCAGATCAATGATGTCCGATGATCTCGAAACATCGAAACTGAGCAGATCTGACCGTGAAATGTTGCCCATAGAAAAGCGGAGTTCGGCCTCCTCGAATTTTTTCTGGCTGTATTCCGCAATGTTCTGCTGAAGCCTGAGCCTTTCTTCAGCGATCAGCACCTGAAAGAACGAGTTGATGACAGAATGCCTCAGTGACGACAGAGCCTGTTCGTACTCGATGCCTGCTGATCTTTCAGAGAGGACGGAAGACCTGTAGGCAGTCAAATGATTCATGCTCAGTCTTCCTGTCACACCGGCCGATGCGCTTAGGCTCGAATTGTAATTCTCGCTGTCGTCCCCGTTGACAAAATACGACCCGCCGGCAGTAATATCAAAGAACCTGTTCCTGGCATCCCTGACACCGTATTTAGAAACATCTCTTGAAAGATCCGATATGCTTACATCAAAATTGTTACTTTCCGCCGTTCTGATGCAGTCCTCAAGAGTCATGCCGGACGGGTGGAGCACCGCTGCCGTTACCAGTATTAGAATCAGAATTTTCATCAGCTTTTTCTTCCGCAGTTAATTAAATCATGCTTAAAGTAAACGGATCAATGTTCATTTTATTTTAATATTCGTAAACATCTATCTTTAATTCTTCCATATTCAGTACATACATCCTGTCTCCGGAGAAAAATTCCTGACCTCTCATAAGAGAAAGGAGACCGATATTTTCTTTATCCCTGATATTATAATCCGCCCTGTTCAAGAATTTTCCGTCTTTGAAAATATCAACATAAACGCCTTCTTCATCAATATTTCTGTCAACATTCGGTATGACCAGAAGCCTTCCGTATTTATCTGTGTGCATAGAACCGATGGCTTTCTTGAAATTACCTACCCTGATATCCTGAACACCGCGCGACATTCTTTTCATTTCCTCAATGTACGCTGCTTTTTCCTCTTCGTTATACCTTATATTCTGAAAAGCCTTACGGATCTCGACTTTCCTGTTGCCGTCATAATCATAACCGTATATCCTGTAATGGCTGTCGGAATTCTCTGAAATGTATAAAAGATCGTTTCCCGGAACAAAAGGTGCTACAAGGTCATTGAAATCAATTTTGCCGGACATCATATCCTGAATAGATATTACTCTGCTGGTAACAGAATGAGAAATTGAAAGGTCGTCTGGTGAGATTATACCTATTCCGAAGTCAAGATCGGGCATATCGCCCTCTTTCTGGATCTGACTTACGGCGTAGGATGCTATTCTTTTATTGTCCCTTGAAACTTTTGTCATCTGGAGCTGAACATTCTGGTTTATTGTTTTGTCATATAAATGATTGCCGTCAAGTGAGTATTTTGAAAGTCTGCCGGCTCCTGAACTCATAACATTCAGAGTATCGTTGTTGATGTAAAGAAATGTGGGGTAGAAAAGCTCGCCCGGTCCCTGACCCGGTCTTCCGATCGTTCTGACAAAATTACCGTCCCTGTCGAATTTTTTAACATTCATCGCGGTCACATCAAGAACATAAAGGGATCCGTCCCGGCCTTCCGTCAGAGAAACAGGATTTTTGAAATACGCAGCCGTATCGGTCTGATTTTCGGATTTGATGGAAAAAAGGAATCTCAGGTCCAGTTCCGCAGAAGGATCAGAAGGGATTTCCGGATTAATATGAACGGTCACTCCTCTCACTTCCTCTTTTCTGTATTCGTCCGGCGACTTGACGCAGGATGACAGGATTATCGCAGTAACAGTTACGGCCAATAGTATTTTTTTCATTTTTCACTCCTCAATAATTTTAATGAATTTAACGGCATATCAGAAAAAAATCCATCTTTTCCGACAGAATGCTCTTTAAGAGTGATAAAATACGAAATTACGGGATTAACCGAAAGAGTAAAAATAGAAATTAATAAAATCAAAATATCACTTGACAACGGTTTTTTTCTTTTGTAAATTACAGTCAGTAAATGTTCACTTACATAAAAAGGGGCAAAAAAATGACACAAATGACGGAAAGACAGAAACAGATAATGGAAAAAGCTATAAAGATCATAGCGGATGACGGTATTCAGAACCTTACAATTAAAAATCTTTCCAGGGCTGTCGGTGTTACGGAAGCGGCTCTTTACAGGCATTATGAGAACAAACACGCGATACTTATGTCAATACTTGATCTCTTTGATGAATTTTCGCATACTCAGGTAAAGCAGGGAAAGAAAAAAGCTGAAGGGCTTGAAGGTATAAAGGAATTTGTCTTCGACCGCTATGAAAAATTCTCAAACAGTCCCGAACTTGCAAAAGTGCTTTTCTCCGAAGCGGTTTTTATCAGCGATCCCGAACTTTCGGAAAGAATGAGAACGATAATTCACGCGCACAGATCTGAATTTACGGAACTTATCGAAAAAGCCAAACTGAAAAAAGAGATAGCTAAAACCCTCGACAACAAATCGCTGTTCAGGATAATCGTCGGTTCGATGAGGCTTCTTGTCACTCAGTGGTGCTTTAACAATTACTCTTTCGATCTTAAAAAAGAGGGTGAGACGCTCTGGAACAATATTGAAATTTTAATAAAGAGGTGATATCATGAAACGGCAGATAATCAAAATTGACGAAGATAAGTGCAACGGATGCGGTGAATGCGTCAGCGGATGCCATGAGGGAGCGCTTCAGATGATAGACGGGAAAGCGAGGCTTGTATCGGAGATATTCTGCGACGGTCTGGGAGCCTGCATAGGATCCTGCCCGGTTGACGCGATCACGATCGAGGAAAGGGAAGCCGAGCCTTACGACGAATCGAAGGTGATGGAGAGGCTGATACCCCTCGGCGAGAACACGGTAAAGGCGCACCTGAAGCACCTTTTTGAGCATGGGGAGCATGAGTATGTTAAACAGGGTGTGATGATCCTCAAGATGAAAGGTATCCCCGTGCCCGACTTCGCTTCCGGCGGAAGCTGCGCCTCGGGGGGATGTCCCGGTTCGGCGGCGATGAACATTCAGTCGGCGCAGAACACATCAGCGCCCCAGACAGGCACGCTCCAGTCGCAGCTCAGGCACTGGCCGTTGCAGCTGCACCTTGTCAACCCCGCCGACTCGAGCTTCGATAACGCAGACCTGCTCATCTGTGCGGACTGCGTTCCATACGCTTTCGCGAATTTTCACGAGAAATTCGTGAAGGGAAAGCGGCTGGTCATTCTGTGCCCGAAGCTCGATCAGGGAACGGACAGGTATATTGACAAGCTCGCGATGATCTTTCAGACCAAAAATGTGAGATCGGTCACGATCGCGAGAATGGAAGTTCCCTGCTGCGGCGGAGTGGAGATCATCGTCCAGAAAGCACTCGAAAAGGCCGGCGTCAGCAAAATGGTCAATGTGAAAGTCGTCGGCATCGGCGGCGAAATCCAGTAAACAGCAGCTGTTAATTGAAATAATGAATCCGGCATGCGCATAAAGTGATTTCGGATAAAGGCGTGAGTGCGATTTTGCCGTTAAGAAACTCTTTCGCCCTTCATGGTTTAAAGAGTTTTAGGTGAAATCGACCGGAAGCCCCGAAATCAGCTTTCGCGCATTAGGATCATTATTTCAAAACCAAAGGAGGCACCAGATGAAACGAAAAATAATCAGCTTAAAAGACGAGATCGCATATCAGGACGGATCGGTCGTAAGTAAAATGATATCCGTCTCAAAAGGCGGCAATGTAACTCTCTTCGCATTCAGCAAAGATCAGAAACTTTCCGAACACTCCGCCCCTTTCGATGCAATGGTCCAGGTCCTTGAAGGCAAATGCCTGATCACTATCTCAAAAGACGAATTCGAACTCACGGAAGGCCAAACAATAATCATGCCTGCAAACGAACCGCACGCCGTTTACGCTACAGATGATTTTAAAATGTTATTAACAATGATAAAGGATTGATTATGGAAATCAGAAAAATCAGCACGGCCGTTCCGCTTTACGACAAAGAAGGAGTAACCGGCAGAAAACTGACAGCAGGCGAAAATGTCGAGATCATCCACATGACGCTTGAAAAGGGTGCGTATCTATTACCCCACAAAACACCTTTCGATGCAGAGTTTTACGCTTCAAAAGGACAGGCAGTGTTCATAATCGGCGAAAAAGAGATCACCGCACCGGAAGGAAGCATCATAAGCTGCCCCGGAAATATCGAACACGGCATAAGGAACGATTCAGATGAAACGATCAATGTACTTGTAATAAAACACCAAAAAATGGAGGTATCAAAATGAGTATGTTCTGTTATCAGTGCCAGGAAACGGCCGGAAACAAGGGCTGCAGTTTCAATAGAGGATTCTGCGGAAAACCCGCCGATGTGGCAAATCTTCAGGATCTTCTGATCCACACCCTGAAAGGCATAGCCCTGATATGCGAAAAAACAGGGAAAATTGACGATAAGACGGGAAGTTTTATCGGAAAAATGCTGTTCGTCACCATCACCAATGTCAATTTCAGCACAGAAGACATGGTAAAAAGGATAGAGGAAACAGTCGCTTTCAGGGACAAGCTGAAGGAAGGTCTCGATACTGCATCAATGCATGACAGCGTGAACTGGAAAGCGGGTTCTTTGGAGGAACTGCACAGCAAAGCGGAGAGTGTCGGAGTTCTTTCAACAGGCGAAGATGATGTGCGCTCTCTGAGAAATCTTCTTATTATCGGACTGAAAGGAATTGCCGCCTATTATGAGCATGCGAATGTTCTGGGCTACTATCAGCAGAGTATCAATGAGTTTTTCATCGAGGCTCTCGCATCAACAACAAAAGATTTGCCTGTAAATGACATGATCGGCCTCGTGCTCAAAGCAGGAAGCACCGCGGTTGACACTATGGCGCTTCTCGATAAGGCGAACACAACGACTTACGGCAACCCCGAGATCACAAAAGTCAATATCGGCGTAAGGAACAATCCGGGAATTCTGATCTCCGGCCACGATCTGAAAGATCTTGATGAGCTTCTCAGGCAGACAGAGGGCACGGGGATCGATGTTTACACCCACTCCGAAATGCTTCCCGCCAACTACTATCCCGCTTTCAAAAAATATGAGCATTTCGTGGGCAACTACGGAGGCTCGTGGTGGCATCAGGACAAAGATTTTGAGGCCTTCAACGGTCCGGTACTTATGACGACCAACTGCCTGATACCGCCCAAAGACTCCTATAAGGACAGGGTTTTCACCACGAGCGTGGTCTCGTTCCCCGGATTAAAGCACATCCCGGACAGGCCCGAAGGCGGACATAAGGACTTCTCTGAGATCATCGCCATGGCCAAGACCTGCAAGCCGCCCGTCGAGATCGAGACTGGCTCGATCACAGGCGGATTCGCGCACGCCCAGGTGACAGCTCTCGCGGACAAGGTGGTTGATGCCGTCAAATCCGGAGCAATAAAAAGATTCGTCGTCATGGGCGGATGCGACGGCAGGCACAATGAAAGAAGTTATTTCACCGATGTCGCGAAAGAGCTGCCGGATGACACCGTCATCCTGACAGCAGGCTGCGCTAAGTACCGCTACAACAAGCTCCCCCTCGGCGATATCGGAGGAATTCCGCGCGTTCTCGATGCCGGACAGTGCAACGATTCATACTCTCTCGCCGTCATCGCTCTCAAGCTCAAGGAGATCTTCGGTCTTGATGACATTAACAAGCTCCCGATCTCGTTCGATATCGCCTGGTACGAGCAGAAAGCGGCCGCGGTACTTCTCGCCCTGCTGTCTCTGGGCGTGAAAGGCATCCGCCTCGGGCCGACGCTCCCGGCCTTCCTTTCTCCCAATGTGATCAAAGTGCTTGTCGAGAACTTCGACATCAAGCCGACCGGCGATGTTAAAGCCGATGTGGAAGCCATGATGGCCGGAAACTAAAATTTTCATTCAATATCATCCTCAAAAACCGTCCGTTGTGGCGGTTTTTGATTTTTTTTCGTATATTCGTGGATTCTTTTGTATATGAAGTTTTAAGGTAAAGTGATAAAATGAGAAAAAAATTAAGAAATATTGCGGGCAATAATGTACAGCTCGCTTTCATTTACACTGCACTGCAGTCGTTCGGCCGCGGAATATGGATGGGCAACATTTTAAGCCTTTACATCGTCGTATTCGCAGAAATGTCGGACGGTGTATTCGGACTCACCCCGAACGAGCTTCTCGGAGTAGCATCGGGTATTACCGGAGTTTCAATGACCGCACTTGTTTTTCCTTCAGGATATTTTGCAGACAGGTTCGGCCGTGATAAAATGCTCAGGCTGGCATCACTGATCGGCATCAGTGCAATGATGACCCTGATCTTTTCAGCCGATATCATACCCATATTTGTCGCTCTGTTCCTCTGGGGGGCATTCCAGGGTATCAGCAGACCTGCATTCGAGTCTATTTTTGCGGATTCGGTACCAACAGGTAACAGATCCGGGATATATTCAAAACTTCATCTTGTCAGGCAGGCCGGAATGGCGGTCGGACCGTTCTTAAACATAATTCTGTTTATTCATTTAGGCGACGAATGGGATATCTCAATACTCAGAACAGTAATGATATTCGGGATCGTTTTCTCGCTTATATCCTCTGTTCTCCTGCTTCTATTCAAAGACGACCGATCTTTGGGGCATGAAAGTGAATCGTTAGTTGAAAACAGAGGAGATGAATCCGAAGCGGAGCTAAAACTGAGTAAACGAAGAAGACGGATACCACTGCTCTTAACTTCCTCAAACCTCATAGTCGGTATGGGAGCGGGAATGACAGTAAGATTTTTTCCGGTTTTCTTCAGGGCTGTCTATAGTATGAAACCCACAGATGTGCAGCTTGTCATGGGGATCACTTTCATATTCACAGGAACATTTGCCATCCTTGCACAGAAATTTTCCGTAAAAAAAGGCCGGGTAGAAATTATGCTCGCCTCCAAACTGACAGCAACTCTTTTC
This sequence comes from Candidatus Delongbacteria bacterium, assembly GCA_007124045.1. Lineage (GTDB taxonomy): Bacteria > UBA4055 > UBA4055 > UBA4055 > UBA4055 > SLFX01. Next base: position 15,601 of record SLFX01000140.1, read on the forward strand.
CTTTTTATCATAGCTTTTTATCCGCCATTATGGTTACTCTTACCTCTTTTTATTTTGAGAGGCTCTCTTATGAATTCAGCCGAACCTTTAAGTCGTTCAATACTTATGGATGCAGTACCCAAAAGAAACAGGGGGAAATGGAATTCTGTTCAAACGATCTCATGGGGACTTTTCTGGAACGCTTCTGCAGTAATAGGAGGATTTTTGATCGGGGAAGATAATTTCAGTCTCTGCTTTTTTGTGACTGCCGGAGTATATGCAGTCGGGTCAATTCCGCTTTTCTTCCTGATCCCTCTGGTTAACAGAGAAAGCTGAAATCATGGATAAAAACGCTATTACTATTCGGATATACTTTTAAAAAACCGGAGTTGTCTCTTTCCTTCTCAAAAA
>SLFX01000069.1 GCA_007124045.1 Candidatus Delongbacteria bacterium
ATATGACGGCGATCAGGACGAAAGAGAATTTCAGAGACCGGAAATCAGGACTCTGATAGATTCCCTCCATGAACAGGCTCATGAGATATTTTTCGGTAAAATTGAAACCGAAATAGCTGAATATATAATTGACAATCTCGATGAAGACGGATTCTTTAAGGTAGATATGGTATTTTTAATGTCAGAATTTCCCGAAGTAAAAGAAAAAACATTTATTCGTATTCTGAAAACGATCCAAAAATTCGAACCTGTAGGAATAGCCGCCAGAGATATAAGGGAAAGCCTGATAATACAGCTCAAGTCAATGGATCTTTATTTGGAGGATACATACATTGTTCTTCGTGATCATTTTGACGACCTGGTAAATAAACGCTATTCCCTGATAATGAAAAAAACCGGAATATCCCATGATCAGATGCAGGAGATAATCGAAGAGATCAGGCTTCTGAACCCTAAACCGGGAACTTCAAAACTGAATGAGTTGTGGGAGAATGCGGATGATGAGACCGGAATAACTCCGGACTTTATCGTACATGAAGTCGGCGGTAAATTCGAGGTGATACTGAACAATGCCTCGGTACCAAACCTGCACATTAACAAAAAATTTGAGGAAGTATATCTTTCAAGTAACCCTGATGCGGGTGCAAAAGATTATGTAAAAAAGAAGATCGAAGCCGCAAAATGGTTCATAAATGCGGTACATCAGAGAAGAACGACCATGAAAAGAGTCATGGAGTCTATCGTAAAACTCCAGAAGGATTTTTTTTATTACGGTCCTGACAAGATCAGACCGATGATACTTAAAGATGTGGCTGACGATATTGAAATGGATATTGCGACCGTATCAAGAACAACCAAGGGTAAGTATGTTGACACGGAATTCGGAATTTTCGAGCTGAAATATTTTTTCTCCGAGAGATCGCATACCGCGGACGGTGACGATGTCTCGACCAGAGTGATCAAGGAAAGGATCAGGGACATAATAACCCTGGAGGACAAACGGAAACCTCTCTCTGACCAGCTGATATCGGACCTGCTTACCGAAGAAGGATATACCGCAGCGAGACGAACCGTGCAGAAATACCGCGAACAGATGGATTTTCCGCCTGCAAGACTGAGGAAAGAACTGTAAATTTAGATCAGAATCTCTTAACTTTTCCGTGGCAGTACGGAGTGGTTCCTTTGTTGATGTAATAGTCCTGATGATATTCTTCCGCCCTGTAAAAATGTAATACCGGGAGTATTTTTGTGACGGTCTCGTAGCCTTTAGACTCAAGTATCTCTATGAGCTTTCCGGTAACCGCTTTCTCTTCATCGTTATTGTAGAAAACGACCGATTCATACTGAGAGCCTATGTCGGGGCCCTGCCCGCCTTCCTGAGTGGGATCGTGTATCTCGAAGAACTCTCTCGCAACGGTCTCGAAATCTGTTTTTCTGTCGTCGTAGATCACCTTGACCGCCTCGTAATGACCTGTCGTCCCGGTGCAGACCTGCCTGTATGTGGGATCAGGAACATGCCCGCCCATATAGCCGGAACTGACATCGAGTACGCCCTTAAGTTTTTCGAGATAATATTCCACGCCCCAGAAACAGCCTCCTGCGAAATAGGCTTTCTTTATGTTATGTGCTGGTACGAAATCCATTGAGATCGAGTTTACGCAGTGACGGACATTCTTGTCTGTCAGCCTTTCGCCTTCGAATACATGACCGAGGTGGCCTCCGCACTTTGCGCATGTGATCTCGGTTCTTCTGCCGTCACGGTCGGGTACTCTTTTCACCGCCCCCGGCACTTCGTCATCGAATGCGGGCCATCCGCATCCCGAGTCAAATTTGTCGTCGGACCTGTAAAGAAGACTTCCGCACCTGCGGCATGTATATACTCCGCTTTCGAAGAATTTGTCGTATTTTCCGGAAAACGGGGCTTCGGTACCCTTATAAACGATAACTCTTTCTTCTTCCGGAGTAAGGTCATTGAAATTTTCGCTCATATAAGAAACCTCCTTTTTTTCGCTGTAAAGCACAATAAGAAGCGCCATTCCGGCAATTGTTGTTATTATGTATTTCAAATGCTGTTCCATACTGTCAAATCTAACACAGAAGATGCGTTTTTTATATGACAAAAGCCGGATATACCGGCTTTTTTGTCATTATCTTTTAAGCACAAAACGCACTATCTGCCGGCATACTCGCCGGTTTTTGTATCCACTTTAATAACATCGCCTATGTGACAGAACAGCGGAACCTGGGTTGTCAGTCCTGTCTCCATTTTTGCTTCTTTCATGACTTTGCTTCCCGTATTGCCCTGAACAGCCGGTTCTGTGTATTCAATTTTAAGCTCTACGCTGGGCGGAAGGTCAATGTTCACAGGTTTGCCGTTATAAAACTGGACATCAATCATATCCTCTTCTTTGATGTAGAGCATCGTGTCTCCGAGATACTGCTTTGTAAGCTCAAGCTGCTCATAGGTTTCCGTATCCATGAACACAAACATATCCCCGGTATTGTAGGAATACTGCATTTTTTTTGAATCCAGTCTTACATCCTCCACCATATCGGAAGCAAGGATAGTGTCGTTTACGACCTGACCTGTTTCGATATTCTGCATTTTCATCTTCATTACGCAGGCTTTTTCGCTTGGGTTGTAGTGTTCCGCCTTAAGCACTCTGAAGATCGCATTATCAATTTTCAGAATGTTATTGACTCTTATATCTTTTCCTTTTTTCATTTTTCACCTCATTAATTCATGTTCAAAAAACCGGTTAATTTTACATAATTAATTTAAAATCCGCAAATCATTTTGTTTGCAAAATCACTAATATTTTAGTATTTTTGTCAGGTCTATTCAGGGAGTTGCAACTATCAAAAAAAAATGCCTCATATTTTTTTCCATTGGAATTGGAGACTCTTTGATGGTTACGCCTGCCATCCGGAGCATGAATAAAATTTCCGGGCTTGAGATCGATGCCTTAACTATAAGCCCTCAGATCGCCGAAATAATGAAAAGCTCCGGGTTGTTTTCAAAAGTGCATATGGCCGACCTGATAAATGACAGTTTTATAAAAAGCTTAAGGTCACTTTACAATATCAGAAAGATCAATTACGACCTGTCAATTCTTGTTTACCCTTCAAATCACTACAAATACAATATTGCACATTTTCTGACAGGCGGAAAAAAAAGATACGGTATAAAGTATTCTGTCGGGTGCTTTCCCGATCTTTCTTTCCTTTCCGGGTCCAAACTTGACGAAAACAGAAATCTGCATGCCATCGAACAGAACTTCAGGCTTTTTGAAACAGCTTTGGAAACTGCACTCGAAAGAGTATATAAAATGACGCTTAAAATATCTGATAATGATGAAACTTCTGCAGAATCATTTATAAATCAGAACGACTTAAAGAATAAGATTCTTATAGGCATCCATCCGGGAAGCGATGTAATGAAGAATATGGCTAAAAAACGGTGGAGCAGAGAAAAATACGGCGGTCTTATAAGGCATTATTCAAAAATCAGCAATATCCGCTTTCTTGTTTTCGGAGGTCCAAAAGAAAAAGAACTATGCAATAATGTTTGCTCAATGTCCCCTTCTAACTCTATGCCCGTCTTGGGTAAAAACTTCCTTGCTTCGGCCGCTATTATCAAAAAGTGCTCACTTTTTGTATCCGGAGATACCGGCTTAATGCATACAGCCTCCGCCCTGGGTGTACCGGTGGTCTCTATATTCGGTCCAACAAGCCCGGTGTATGCAGGTCCGACTGGAGAAACAAGCAAAATAGTTATGAAAAACTACCCCTGCGTACCATGCTACGAATATTCAAGGAAACCGCTGGTTTGCAGTCAGAAGAGGCCTTTTAAATGCCTGGATGATATTGGAGTGGAGGAAGTTGCACAAAACATTGATAATATTCTAAACATAAAGGAGATTAGCAGATGAAGATCCTTGTACTGAACTGCGGCAGTTCGTCTATCAAATACCAGCTTTTCGATATGACGGAAAATAAAAGATTATCCAAGGGAAATGTTCAAAAGATCGGTCTTATAGGAACATACATTGAACACGAGAATGATAAGAATGTCAGAATAAGGATCGATAAATCAATACCTGACCACCAGAGGGGTATCGAAGAAATTCTCAAACTCAATATCAATCCCGAATTCGGGTCGATCGAAAGCTATGATGAGATCAATGCAATCGGGCACAGAGTGGTACACGGCGGAGAGACTTTCAGTCAGCATGTTCTGATAGACGAGGATGTCATCAGAACAATTGAATCCTTAAGTGAACTCGCACCCCTGCATAACCCGCAGAATGTGAAAGGGATCGTATCCGCCCAGCAGATATTACCGAGAATTCCCCAGGTCGCAGTTTTTGACACCGCATTCCATCAGACAATGCCTGACTATTCATACATGTATCCTCTGCCTTATTCCTGCTATATAAAGGACAAAGTAAGAAGATACGGGTTTCACGGCACAAGCCATTACTATGTTTCCCGAAAAGCATGCGAAGACTACGGTATTGACATTAATAACTCAAGGATCATAACATGCCATCTGGGTAACGGAGGATCCGTGGCCGCTATACTTAACGGAATTTCCGTTGATACTTCAATGGGAATGACGCCGGTTGAAGGCCTGATGATGGGAACCAG